>NZ_JAMAWN010000008.1:0-148098 GCF_023713305.1 Psychrobacillus sp. MER TA 171
TTCTTTTTTAAAAGCAGAAAAATGAGAGGTTTATTTGGTATGCGCAAAAAGTGTTCATTTGGAAAGTATCACTTAAGTAATTTCCAATTCATTTCTTTTTTTCGCTTGACATATTACCACTGGGCTTAAGAAACTTCCATAATTGAACTATCAACAAGTGTACTTCTGATCACAGTGGCATATTCATCTGCAACAATTCTTGCTCCGGTGCTGTTTAGATGTATTCCGTCTAAGGTAAGTTTTAAACCGCGCTCGTTTGATAATCGATCAATCCTTGCTTCACTTTTGTAGAAAAATACATCGAACATAACTCGAAGTGGATTAGTTGCAATATAAGTGGAGCTGTTCCTGTTAGCCAATTCTTTCTCAAAAATCGTTTGGAGATTCATATAATCTATTAGCTCTTTTTCACTTAAAGACTGGATAAGATCAGATAATTCTTTAATTTCCTTGTTAGTCTGATTTTCAATATGTTCACCTACTATAGAGGGTGAAACCGTCACCACCTTCTTGGTAGAAGGCATCACTATTTTTAAAACTTGTTGGTAAAGCTTTATAAATTCATCATGATTTTCAGCTACTGGCTGTGCTTGAACCTTCAAAAGCTTTGAATACACGTCATTCGTACCAATCCAAAGAAATGACACATCAAAATCAGCATCTAAACCAGTTTTTATCAGACGACTATATAGACTTTTTACAGTCTCCCCTGGTTTTCCAAGATTCACAAACGAATCGCTCGGAAACTTCTCTTTTAAAATATTTACAAACGAAACGCCAGGTCGTCCCTCAGTTAAGCTGTCACCAATTAATGCAACTTTCATATCAGTTTCCCCTTTTCTTTATTGAACTTAAAAATATAGTGATTGCTTGTTCAAATAAAGGCTCAAGTGACTGTAATGGCTGTGTATTGGTCAATTGACATAATCCCCCGAGCCAAGTTCCTAACAGAGCAGTCCATTCATCAACATTGCCGTTTTCGAACTCATCACATTCAATTCCTTCTATAAAGATTGAACGATAAGAGCTCATCGGCACTACCGCAAGTTCATATAACTTTTGGACCGATTCCAATGATGATTTAGGATTAGCTGCTAACTCCTCTCCAGCTTTAAGCAATGGAGTTTGATAATTGTACAAAACATGCTTGGCCATTCCGTACCATTTTTCAGTGGCTGATGAATAATTTTGTTCAACATCCGTCCATTTTGAATACCAATCATGCATGGAATTCTGTGCTAATAGGACAAACAACTTCTCTTTGTTTTCAAAATGATAGTAAATGTGACCTTTACTAAATCCAGAAGCTTTAGAAACATCTGCGATTGAGGTCTGATTGTAGCCATGTAATGAAAACAATTCAAAAGCCTTTTCCTTAATGATACGTTTTGCCTCTTCGCTGTCATAACGCCTACTCACTACAAAATAATCTCCTTTCGTCAATTTGAACGACCGTTCTAATTTTATTGTATGATTAATTCCTCCAAAATAAAAGTTTATTTTCTGAATTTTTAGCTTTATTTTACAAAATAAAAAAGAGCAACAATGTAGAGTTACCCTTCTAATAGAAATAATAATTCAAGTTTGTATGTCTCCATTTATTTTGGATACCCATTCGTATTGAATGTCAGGTAAATTTTCTTCGTTTTCATGTCCTCTACTTATCACTTCAAAGCCATGTTTTTCATAAAACTGCTGTGCATTTTTATTTACCTCAAATGTGTACAATGTTAATTTCCCACTAGATTTCACTTTTGCTTTATCTAGTAATGCTCGACCTATACCGATTCCTTGATACTCTATGTGAATATATAGTTGGCTTATTTCCCTGTCATTATAGGCGATTATCCCAACTACTTCTTCATCCATTAAAGCTAACTCTATTTGAAATTGTTCCGTTAAAATATGATTTAAAAAATACACGTGTCTTTCGAAGTCGTGAATTTCTTTTTGGCCAATAGCCTGTTCCTTACTTTTCCGCCACATATCCACTGTTTGTACGGCGTACTTAGGGTTATACGGAATAGTTTTGAGCTTATGGTGTAGCATATAATACCTCCTTAAACATAGAACTATTCTTCACAAAAATTATCTATATTTGAGTGGATGTAGTATCCAGCCATGGTGACTTTTCCGTTACTAAATAAATTGAAAGATTTTGTCTCACCTTCATTATTTTCGAGTGTAGAGAGATGCTCCAGATCAAATTCCATCTCTTGTGTACCTTCTCTTTTTGATTCGTTGATTTCCCTAACCACTTTATTAATGGTTTTTTCGTTTTCAATTTCTATTATTTCACCTTCTTTACATTCAATTGTAAGTTTAACCATCTCACCATTTAATAATGGTTCATTGAATTGACTACAGGAGCATAAGAACAAGATACATAGGCAATAGAGTGACATTCTCTTCATTTTTTCATCTCCTAAAGACTTAAAATGACTTCTAAATAAGTTATAGTGTCCCATAAACACCCAAATTCAGACCTTAAACATGAAATGTGCCCTGTTTCTAGTACCACTATTGGATCCATTCCATCACAAACAATTTTTGTTCTTTCGCATTTGAAATAGCCAGTATATAACTATTATCCTCTTCCAATTTATAAAAATATTTATCCTCTTCTTCAAAAGTCACAGGATTCTCTTGAAATAACATATTAAACTGCTGTGTATCCTTATTAATATTAGCCACATCTTTTTGAAACTTTTTAAGGTGTCCAGATACAGTGTCAAAGGAATCTTCATTAATTGAAATCCAACCATCTTTGTCCTCTAATTTCTTTTCAATAGATTTATAATGAAGTACATGAAATACTTCTCCCTCGCTAGGAAATCCATTTCTTGTATGAAAGACTGTTTCTATCTTGATTGGCCTTGGGATTCCTATCTCCCAATTCAACTTCCATTCGGTATATTGGGAAATATAATTCCAATTCACTGTTATTAAAACTATTATTAATAAAAGAACTGGAATCCAAATAAGTAATTTCTTTTTCACCTAATCTCTCCTTTAATATAAGTAAGAATTCTATTGTGCATCCCCAATATATGATAGACAATTTTTTAATTATCTCGAATTCGATCCCATACTCCATAAGCAAACACTAAACAGCCCGTTTAAGAAGAACGATAACAAAATAATCTCTATTGAAATTACATTTTCACTACTAAATACTAGCCAAGTAAATATGCCAATGTAGAATGCAACAAAAGCAAATATTGCTCTGATGTTGTTCTTTACTATTCTTATTAGGCTATTATTCATAGATAACTCTCCTTAAGTCCAATTCATCTTCACCACTTGGTTTGCATGCTGAAAAGCAGTTTATGAATTAAATTTTAACATAATTAACCAAATACTATTCTATTATTAAACTGTTATTTACATCTCTCATCTTACATAATCAAAAGTAAAAGCCCAAAAGACGACATAATCGCCTTTGAGCTTTCCTAGTTATTTATATTTCTTCTGATTCCTCTATCGGATCACTTATTAAACTTGCCAATACATGCACTCGTAAAATAATTCCTTTCATCGTACCTTCCTCGTCTGTAACAACGAGAGGATACTTGGAATCAAGTACCTGTTGTATTAAATCTTGTACATATTCTTCTGGATGTACAGTTTTTACTTCCTTCGACATTGCTTCTTGCAAGGTTTTCTTTTGTTTCATCCCTTCAATAGCCTGGTCGATGGTAATAATACCTTGTAGCTGTCGCTTTCTGTCAACTACAAACGCACTCGAGTTACCATTCTCTCTCATTACCTGGATTGCAACATTTAGTCCATCCTTTAAGGATACTAATCCATTTGGCTTAGACATGATATGCTCAGCTTGAAGAATTTTAGTACGATCGATATCGCGTATGAATTCGGAAATATAGCTGCTAGCCGGATTTTCTAGAATTTCTTCTGGCGTACCAATTTGCTCTACTTTCCCGTTTTTCATAACAGCCACACGGTCACCAATTTTAAATGCTTCGTTGACGTCATGTGTAATAAAAATAATTGTTTTTTGCAGACGATTTTGGATATCTAAAAGCTCTAGCTGCATTTCTCTACGGATTAGTGGGTCAAGTGCACTGAAGGGCTCGTCCATTAATAGGATGTCTGGATCGTTCGCAAGGGCTCTTGCGATGCCTACTCGCTGACGCATACCGCCAGAAAGCTCATCTGGATATTGGTTTTCATATCCTTTAAGACCGACCGTCTCTAAATGCTTCTGAGCAATTTCCTGACGCTCCTTCTTGGACATACCTCTAATTTCTAATCCATACTCTATATTTTCTAATACTGTACGATGACTAAACAGTCCAAAGTGTTGGAATACCATTGCTATTTTCTTTTGACGATAGAATTTTAACTGTGTCTTATTGTAATCGACCACATTTTCCCCATCGACATAAATAGCACCTGAGGAAGGTCTATTCAATAAATTCAAGCAACGGATTAGGGTAGATTTCCCACTTCCAGAAAGCCCCATGATGACGAAGGTCTCTCCTTCCATGATTTCCATAGAAGCATTGTACACTCCAACTGTATGCCCTGTCTTAGCTAATATCTCTTCCTTTGGTACACTCTTCTCTACCATTGGGATAATTTTTTTAGGGCGTGGTCCAAATATTTTGGATACATTTTCTAGTCTTAATTTTACTGTCATGCTACATCCCTCCTATGTTTCTGAAGGCGATTTGCAATTCCTCCGGTAACTCGGTCGATGATGATCGCTAGAAAGACGATACTAATTCCGGCTTCAAAACCAAGGGATATGTCAATTCGGTTAATCGCAAAGAGTACTCGCTCTCCAAGTCCCTGTGCCCCAACCATAGAACCAACAACAGCCATTGCAAGAGCCATCATCGTTGTTTGATTGATACCAGCCATAATTGTAGGTAAGGCTTGTGGTAGTTGAACTTTCATGAGCATTTGAGAGGAAGAGGAACCAAATGATTGTGCAGACTCTACAATTTCTTTATCTACACTTCGGATCCCTAATTCTGTTAAACGGATTACTGGTGGTAACGCATAAATGATTGTCGCAATAACTGCTGGTACATTTCCTAGTGGAAAGAAGAAAATTACTGGTATTAAATAGACAAAGCTTGGCATTGTCTGCATTGCGTCTAATATTGGGCGCATGATTCTGGACATGGACTTACTAAAAGCCATTCCAACGCCTAGCGGAATGCCTATTACAAGAGACAAAATTACGGAGATTAGAACGATGGAAATCGTGGTCATCGTTTCCGGCCACAAATCAAAGGAGCCTATTAAAAAGATAAATGCCCCATAAAGCAATCCTCCATAAATATTATTAAAATACCACCCTATTAAAAAGATGATAACAATAAATAACCACCATGGTATTGCTAATAGACCTGCCTCTAAGCCTTTAATCATAGAGGAAGAAATAATAAAGATAAAATCAAAGAATGCATCAAAGTTTGCGGCTAAAAAATCTACGAATTTTTCTACTACATCCCCGATTGGAAAACGTACATCTGGAAATTCTGTCATATAGTAGGACTGCAAAACATACAGTCGCAGGTCACCTCTCTTTTAGTTAGATTGAGTTATGAATTATTTTAAAGAAGCTTTAACTTTTTCTGCCACTTCTTCTGACACCCAAGCTGTCCAAATATCTTCATACTCTTTCATCCACCAAATAGCGGCTTCATCTGCTTCCACATCATTTTCTTGCATGTAATCTAAAGCACTTTCAGTTAAATCATTGCTAGTTTCATAGTTACTTAAAAAGTCTACTACTTCCTTAGCTTGTGTTGGTAAATCTTTATGAACAGCAACCACTACATCATTCGGAGGAAATTCAGTTCCCTTCGAATCATTCCATGTTGCTTCATCGTATGGTGCGTCTTCTAATAGAGTTAAATCGTAGCTTGCTGTTACCCACGTTGGTGACCAATAATAACCTACCCACGGCTCGCCTTTTTTATATGCGCCCGCTAGATCTGCAACAATGGCAGAATCAGAGCCGGGTGCTAGATAGTTATATTGTTCGTCAAGGCCATATGTTTCAAGTTTCGTCCCCAAATACTCACTTACTACCCAACTGGATGGAGCACCGACCACTCGGCCTTTACTGCTATCTTCGGGATCTTGGAAAATTTCTGGATACTTCTCTAAGTCTTGAACCGTTTTTAAATCCGGTGCGATTGGTTCAATACCTCGTTCTGCATCTCCTTCTATCACGTAAGTTGGAACATATAATCCTTGCGCGTTATCAGCGAAATTAGTAGCTACCTTTATGATATCTCCACTTTCAATTGCTTTTTCGTAGACATCTTTAATGTTATCGGTCCATACTTCCATATAGACATTTATGTCGCCCTTTTCAAGTGACTGCATGGTTGCCGCCGTTGTTCCACTTGTTACTTCGGTTTCATAACCATAACCTTCTTCGACGATTGTTTGAGCTATGCTATTGTGTAGGCGAATACTATCCCACCCCGCATCAGCAAACTTAATCACCTCAATATTGTCCTTGCTTGTCTCACTGCCACAGGCTGCAAGTACTAAAAGCGTGCAAAGTGAAAAAAATAACATAATCTTTTTCATTAGTTTGACTACCTCTTTTCATTCAGTTTTTAAATTAGACGCTCGATCGTTCCTCCTTCAAAATCTATAAATAATTGCTAAAATCCTATACAATTAAACTTCCCTGAATTTGGAAATTAAAGGGCGTCTAATTTATAACTACTAATACTACTAAAAAAATTTGTATATTGCAAATTTAATTAATAAATGATTGTTATTATTCTATCTTTATCTGAATATTATGTATCATTTTTCTAGTTATTTATCATTAAGTAATTAGTAAACCCTAGACAATCTATTCATATAAATAACGACGTAATTATTAATTATTTGTGATAATTCTTTTATTGTACGAGGGGGGACTTTGTCTAGGAAAAAGTAAGAAGATATTTAGAGGAGATTTTGAATTTATCACCGCTCGGGGGAGGTTTATCACCGGTAGGGTTTATTTTTATATTTTTCTCACCCCACAAAACATAAAAAAGCCATGAACGCTATGTTCATGGCATCTCTTGCACTTTAAACCACTCTGTTTTCTGGTACCCGTTCCTCTAATGCATCTTCAATGGCCTTAGCATTTATTTGCATCATAGCAAGTCTTGTATAAATACTGGCACTACCGATATGGGGTAGGACCGTCACGTTAGGTAAGGTTAAAAGTGGGTTATCTAATGGGACTGGCTCCGTTTCAAAAACGTCTAGACCTGCAGCCCAAATGCTTTTGTTGACGAGGGCATCATAAAGCGCCTGCTCATCAACTATTCCTCCTCGTGCCACATTAATAAGAGCTGAGGTTTCCTTCATCATTTCCAATTCTTTTTTACCAATTAATCCTCTAGTTTCTGGAGTGAGTGGAGTCAATATAACAACAAAATCCGACTCCTTAAGTAGTGTCTCAAGCTCCACATATGTAAAGTTATACTGTTGCTCAGATTCTAATTTTCTTGTTCGATTATGGTATAAGACCTTCATATCAAACCCTTTTGCACGGCGTGCGACTGCTTCACCGATACGCCCCATACCTATAATTCCTAAGGTTGATCCAAAAACGTCCATGCCGGTCAGTTGCATAGGCGTCCAAGACTTCCATTTCCCTGCTCGAATATCCTGCTCCGCTTCTGTAATACGACGGGCAGTTGCTAGTAATAAGGCGAATGTTAAATCTGCTGTAGTTTCCGTTAACACGCCAGGCGTATTGGTTACAATAATCTCTTTTTCTTTTGCAGCCTCGATATCAATATTATTATAGCCGACCGCAAGATTAGATATAATTCTTAGATTTGGTAGGCTTTCTATCAGTTCCCGGTCCACTTTATCCGAGAGAACGGTCCACAAAGCATTACAATCCTTTGCCTCTTTTTTGATATCCTCGTACTTCATTGGAATTTCTTCGCTATGCCACATAATGACTTCAAATTTTTCTCTTAGTGGTTGTACGATCTCTTCCGGTAACTTTCGAGTAATAAAAATTTTATTCATTTAGCATCCCCCTGATGATTTTCTGATAATTTAAGCATCGCTGATTTGAGAAAAGAATTCAACTGTATTTACAATAATATTTTTATAAGCTATACTGTGGTCACATAAAAAAACATATTGTGTAAATCTTACATAATTGGAAAACTACATACCGTTTCTGCACTAGGGGTGCCCACTTTGGCTGTGATGAGAGCTTTTTAAGCTCCGATCCCTTATTACTCGATCAGGATAATACCTGCGTGAGGAAGTGCGGTGACTTTCCTTTTTTCATAAGGTTAGTGGCTGCATCTTCACGGATGTAGCTTTTTTTTATGAAAAATTTTAGGGAGGTTTTTAGAATGGAATGTGGTTTAAGTCCAATTGTAGGGTTTCGCTTTTCCCTACATCCAATGAGCAACGAGTTTATAAGTATTATTAAGGGGGCAGTACAGGATACAGACACATCTAATGTATGGATGCATACAGATGACGTTTCAACTGTTATTAGAGGAAAACAAGTTCATGTCTTCGATGTGGCTAAAGCAATAACTTTAAATGCAGCAAAAACAGGGGTACATGTGGCTCTCTCTGGAACATTTTCAGCAGGCTGTCCTGGTGACACCTCAGCTGACGTTTATTTAGAAAGAGGAGATGAAGTTGCAAATAATGATGGGACTAAACAATATGTATCCTCCCAATTCGCCTTATATCCAATGAATAATCCAAACTACATGGATGTTATCTACAGAGAGATTCAGCAAGCGAAAGACGCTGGTGTATTCAATGAGTCCATGCATTATGCAAGTGGCATCCATGGGGATATTCATGATGTATTCGCCTTCTATGAAGCAACCTTTAGTAGAGCTAGATCAGAGGAGCACAAGCATTTAGTAATGACTGTATCCATGAGTATTAACAGTCCTTCTCATGGAGATCATCTTCATGCTTAAATCATGGAAGTTGAAAGAAATCATATTAATGTCGATTTTTGCAGTAGTGTTTGGAATTGTTTATTTACTATTCCTACATGTCGGGAATATTTGGTCAGGATTTATTGGACCAATCGCGTATGAATGGATTTTTGGAGTATGGTTTATCGTTTCTATTATCTGTATGTATATCATTCGCAAACCAGGTGCTGCTGTAATCTCTGAAACTATTGCAGCTGCGATAGAAGTGCTTTTAGGTAATGCTGTTGGACCACGTCTCATTCTCTCTGGTGTTATTCAAGGCTTGGGTGCAGAGGCCGTATTCGCAGCTACTCGCTATAAAAGATTTGACCTATGGGTATTAATGCTTGCTGGTGCAGGATCGGCAGTGTTTAGTTTTGTATATGGATATTTTTTAGGAGGATTTACTGTTTATACTACTGGATATGTCCTTTTCATGCTCGCTGTTCGTATATTTAGTGGGACGTTAATTGCTGGTGTAGGCGGTAAAGCCATAGCCGACGGATTACTTGCAACAGGCTCGTTAAGAGGATACTCTATCTCACGCTCTAAAAAAGGTGATGCACGTGTCTAATGTTATACATCTCGAAAATATTTCTTTTTCATTTCCTGATGAAGAGGTTCCTGTATTATCAAATTTTTCGATGTCTATTGAACAAGGTGAGCGTGTTGTGATTACCGGTCCAAGTGGCTGTGGGAAAAGTACATTGCTATATTTGTGTAACCGCCTCTACCCTGACAATTGCGATGGAATAGTTTCCGGGAAAATAGAGCTTTTTGGGAAGGACAGCGATTCTTATCGACCAGGCGAGGTCAATCATCGTATCGCTACCGTCTTTCAGGATCCAGATGCGCAGTTTTGTATGCCAACCGTTGAGGAGGAGCTTGCCTTTACTTTAGAGAATTTACTAGTAGCGCGAGAGGACATGGATTCAAGAATTTCAGAAGTATTGGAGGCAACCAGGTTAACCGCTTATCGACATTCCATCATTCAGTCACTTTCTGGAGGAATGAAACAAAGAGTCGCCACGGCTTGTGCGCTCATTATGAAGCCAGAGGTTTTATTGTTAGATGAGCCGATTACGCACTTAGATCCTTATACTGCAAAACAATATATTGAATGGTTGGATACACTGCAGCAAAGCTCTGGATTAACGATATTAGCAATTGAACACAAGCTAGACCTTTGGGAAGATTTCTTTCATCGTCGAATTAGATTAAAAGAAGACAGAAATTCGCTTATAGACGATGTTAAACGGGATAACAGGGTCCAACAGGAACTATCCCTACAAGTAAAAGGAGTTAGCACCCATGGTTTTCTTCAACCAAGCTCGTTTTCTTTACACAAAGGAGAGGTCGCAGTACTAGCGGGACCAAACGGCAGTGGAAAATCCACATTATTAAAGGCTCTTTCAGGAGTTCTGCCAGCTGAAGGCAACGTCCTGCCAAGCTTGTTAGGCTATGTACCACAGTCACCAGAATTTTTGTTTGTTACAGGAAGAGTAAAAGAGGAGGTCTCTTTTGGCGGAGGATCAAACACAGAAGAATTGCTGGAACGACTTGATTTATCTAGCATCTCTGAGGCCCATCCATTTTCTATCAGCCATGGACAAAAACGTCGCCTAGCTATAGCCGTTATGCTTTGCCAGAACCGGGAAGTGATTTTGATGGATGAACCAACTTCTGGTCAGGACTCTGCTAATCTGACAGAACTTTTAAAAGTCGTAGATGAGCGTTCTAGGGCAGGTACTACTTTTCTAATCGTTACCCACGATATGGAATTTGCGTATAAGGTAGCTGATTCCATCTTATTGATGAGGAACGGAGGAGTGACAGGGAAATATAGTGCGACCAGCTTCTGGGATAAGAAAGATTTAATGCTAGAACATCAATTACTTCCTCCTAAGCGAGGTCCTGTCTATGCGTGCTAGCCTTCATAGGATGAATCCGTCCGTTAAGTTTGTGATCGTAATGATTTGCATGCTTTCACTAGCATTCTTTTTCGATCCATGGACACCACTAGTTTTTTGGTTCAGCATTATGGTGATGCAAATATTCTTAAGCAATATATCCTGGAAAAACTGGTCCTTGCTGATGCTTCCTTTCGTAATCGCAGCTTTTGGTTACCTTTGGACCACTCTTCTATTTGCAGAGAGCGGGACTGGAACTGTTCTTTGGTCCATCGGTTCTGTCGATATAACGGAAAGCCAATTGAACCATGCCTTATCCTTAAGCTTTCGGGTGTTGGCCTTTTCTAGTCTAAGCCTATTATTTGCTCTAACAACCGACCCAATTATATTTATACGGAGTCTAATGCAGCAGTTGAAGCTGTCTCCTAAAATTGCTTATGGTATTATGGTTGGTTATCAATTTTTACCGCTTTTAAAGGACGAGTTTATACAAGTTCAACAAGTACAGAAACTGAGAGGACTAAGCGACGACTCCAATGTTTTTAAAAGACTGATTGGTTTACGTCGCGTATTGATTCCTATGCTTTCTGGGGCTGTTCGTAAGGCTGAAAGAGTGGCGTTCGCAATGGAAGCAAGAGGCTTTACGGGAGAACCTAGAAAAGTCTTTTATCATGAAGTACCTATTGAAAAGAAGGATTTTATACTAGCGTTCTTGTTTATTTGTGTTTTACTAATTAGTTGTATTAGTAGTTTGTGGCTACCTTAAAAGAGGTGTCATCCGATATGGATGACACTTCTTTTTGAATGGACGTAACCCCATCCATACTCTCTAAGATAATTTTTGATTCACTGTCTCTAAATACTCCTCATCCTCTATCAATTTAAATAGAAAGAAGTCTATATTTTTTTGCAACGTGAGGCTTTGTAACATCGATAAGTCATCTAACATAATGACCATCTCCATTCTCTCTCCATTCTTTGTTTCCACATAAATCGTCTGGTTAAGTATGAAAGCTGTTGAACCACCTTTTTTACCTATGTGGTGGAATTTTTGTTGATTACTTTCATGAACAAGTGGCCATTCCAATATATCCCTTAAAGTATTAGTGACACTTGGGGAAAATTCATTGTTTGACACACTTGAAAGGATATTCCCATAGGTGGCTGCAGAAGCTCCGATTAGTCGGTCAGACCAGATCCGTTGAATATCCATGGAAATCTTAGATGCATCTGTAACTGCAAATTGTTTGAATTTCAATTGTTGACTTACTTCGATTGCTAAAGAACGATATTCTTCCATAGACATTTCGTTAAGTCTATTTATTAAATCTTTATTGCTTAAATTCTCCTGCTCCTTTAGGTAGCTCGAGATAGCTAGTCCTCCAACAATAGGGTAAACCTCTTCATGGTTTTCTATGTTTAACTCTTCCATCCTATTATTGATTGCATCTAGACCCAGCAAATCCATAAGGTATTCGGTGTTAGCGTTTGAGCTAAACTTGATCATTCCTTTTGCTACTTCCTGTAGCGTTGGTTGTTCTGTTTCCAAGCTCTCTATCCAAGCCTCATGGGCTCCCCCATCGGTTTGGGGAATATAATAAACATTTAGGTCATCTAAATCAATAATAGTAGCAGGATCTACTTTTCCTTCTTCTACCTGAAAGGCATATTCTAAAGCAACCATTATTTTCACAACACTTGCAAGTGGCCTAACTTCTTCATCGTTGTGACTAATGTGTACTTCACCCTCCTTAGCAAAATAGAGGGATGTTGTTTCTGGATTTTCTATAAGATGCTCTAAGACTATGTCAGAATCCGTCTTTCCAAAGAGATCTCCTAATAGCCAATAAACCACTCCGCCTATGACAATAAACATACAAGCATAAATAACGATCATTTTTTTCGTATATGTTTTTTTATCTAATAATATTGCAAGTATAAAAAGCACGGCAATTCCAATCCAAAGATTAAAGCTATAAAATATATGTGCGATTATAATTACCACTAAGGTGACCATCGTTATAACAATTCCAATAATGTCCCATTTACTAAGATTTTTCGCGCTCTTCAAGGGAAGAAGTGTAAAAAAAGCAAATATCCCAATACCAATCCACGTATAAATGCTCATCGTATCCTCCTAATACTTTCTTTTTAAAACGATTATGTTAATAGCGTGCCAAATCATTAATCCCGTCAATAGAAACCATATTGCTAGCTTGTATGATTCGTAGCCTATTTCACTTATATATGAGTCATATAGCTCAATCACGAACCATCCAAAGGGGGCAAACGGAAATATGATGCTGTAGGATTTGTGAGCGATTGTGTTGCCCCTTTCATCCTTTCCTTCACTACTCCATTCAAATTTGAAGCTTATATAGCAAGCAATAAAAAAGATAATTACATAAACAAGCCTTAATATAGCAAATACAACCTCCGTCACTTCTACTCCCCCTCTTTCTTATATTGAAATACATCCGTTAAATCCACTTCAAATAGCAATGCAATGTCAAAGGCTAGCTTTAACGATGGATTGTACTTGTTCTTCTCAAGCGAAATGATTGTTTGCCGACTTACTCCCAATAAATCCGCCACTTCTTTTTGGGAAAGACCCTTTTCTGCTCTTAACACTAAAATCCTATTGGTTATATGTCTCTTACCTTCCATGTTCTGTCACCTCACACAAATTGTAATATATTTTTTACTTAAAGTAAACTATTTTTTACATTTTGTTAGAATTATATTACATATTCCACTATTCAGAAAAGAAATGTATGATTAATGTAAAAATAGTGGAGGTCATAACATGTCGTCAGTAGCTCTATTAAGAGGGATCAACTTAGGAAAGCTCAACAAAGTAGATATGAAATCGCTAAAGCTTCTTTTTGAAGAGTTAGGCTTTCAAAATGTGCGTACGTATATTCAAACGGGAAATGTTATTTTTGATGGTGGAGGTTGTAGCGAGGAAAAACTGGAAGAAGCATTAAGGAATACCTATGGTTTCGAAATACCTGTTGTAGTGAGGCCCAAAGCAGAACTGGAGGAAATAAGTAAAAATCCACTCTTCTTAAATGACCAAACCTTCGTCATGTTTCTGCGAAAAGAAATTACAAACGATGAGTTTTCTATTTTAAAGGGAATTGTAGAGGATGATTTTACTGTCCTACATAATCGAAACTTGATCATCCACCATACTAAAAATTATCATCAAACTAAATATACAAACAACTTTTTTGAAAAGAAGCTTCAAATGGTATCTACAGCTAGAAATAAAAATACGGTAAATAAAATATTGGAGCGAATGTAACCTTTTTAACATAAGAATTACTTATCCCTTATCATGATTTATATAAATTTTTATTATCAAAAAATTCACATTATAATTAAGTTAATTCATAAGGGGGTATGGACCATGTCATTTACATTTAAACGAATTGATCACATTCAATTAGCTGCTCCAAAGGGCTGTGAGGAAGAGGCACGCAGCTTCTTCACGGGAATATTAGGATTAAAAGAAATAGAAAAACCACCACTTCTAAAAAAGAAGGGGGGCGTATGGTTCGAGCTGGGAAGCTATCAAATTCATATCGGAGTTGAAGAGCCTTTCTCTCCAGCAAAGAAGGCACATCCGGCTTTTGAAGTTGAAGACCTTGAAGCGTTAAAAATGCATTTAACCGATCAACAGGTAAGCTTTAAAGTAGATACAGAACTACCAGGGGCTAATCGCATATATATTAACGATCCATTTGGTAATCGTATCGAGATATTAGAATGGATGTAAGAAAAGGATAAACTAAGTTTTAAAAAAAACGCCTGTGAGAATTTAATCCCACAGGCGTTTCTGTTATTTAATTATCTTGTACTTCGTTACGTTTTTTCTTAAATAGCTTCGATAGAACCTCGTAAACGATTGGAACGATGATTAATGTTAGTAGCGTAGAACTTGCTAGACCACCAATAACCGTGATACCTAATCCTTTCGAGATTAAACCACCGCCGCCTGATCCTACTGCTAATGGTGCAAGTGCCCCAATGGTTGCAATAGCTGTCATCAAAATTGGACGTAAGCGAGTTGCACCAGCTTCAAGGATCGCTTCACGCATATTCATACCTTCGCGTTCCATATGAATGATTCGGTCAACTAATACAATGGCATTCGTGACAACGATACCAATCAACATGAGAAGACCCATCATAACAGATACGGATATTGTTTCGTTTGCAATCCATAGACCTGCAAATGAACCAATTACTGCGAATGGTAATGAGAATAGGATAGCTAATGGTGCAATACCTTCACCAAATGTTACTACTAATATAAAGTAAACAATCGCAATTGCTGCAAGCATTGCTACTCCAAGCTGAGTGAATGTTTCATTCATATCTGCAGTTACACCGGCAACCCCAACCGTTACACCTTTAGGTAAGTCTAATTTTTCAATCGCTTTATCTACATCTGCAGATGCTTTTGAAATATCATCATCTTGAATTGTAGCGGATACAGAAGCATAGTATTCACCTTTACTACGAGCAAGCGTATTTAGAGCGTAACCCTCTTCTACTGTTACTAATTCAGACAATGGCATTGTAGTTCCCATTGCTGTCGGTACTTCTCTAGCTAAAATATCATCAATCGATTTAGGTGTTGCTGTTTGTTCTTGCTGTACGATAACCTCTAAATCATTTCCTTCTTTTTCAACTGTCGTTAATACTTCCTCCGTAGTGGAAGGACTCAACATCCCAACGATTTGACCAGTTGTTAAACCGTACTGCAATAATTCATCTTGAGCTACTTGGAATGTATACTCTACGTAGCTGTCTTCAGCACTCGAAGAAACATCTTCTAATCCTTTTGTTTCTCCCATTACTTCTTCAACCATTGCAACAGCTTCGTTCAACTTATCTAAATCTTCACTATAGAATGTATAGCTAATTTCATTTGTCGACATGGACATACTTGAGAAGTTTTGGCTCTTCCATTCGCCAGTTTGACCAATGTTGAACACATATTCCTCGATTTCCTCACGAGCACCTGGGAAGTCTTCCATATCCTCATCAAAGATCAAGTACATTAATGCGCCGCCTGAACCTCCGCCCATCATTGCAGTCATGTCATTTGCGCCGTCACCGTTGATAGATACTTGAGTGATATCAATATCCTTACGTTTAAGCATCTCTTCTTCAACTTTAGTGACGTTTGCCAATGTGTCTTCTTTTAGCTCACCAGCTTTTGGAGTGTAAGTCAAATACATTACTTTTTCTTCTTCACTACCCAAGAAACTGAAACCGATTAACGGCGTAAGCATCAAGCTACCTACTAGTAATGCAACCGATACAAGCGAAGTAATAATTTTGTGGTTTAATGTCCACTCTAGAACTTTTTTATAGCTACCAGCTAACTTACCTTGCTCTTTATGATTACTTTCTGTTTTTTCAGCGTACAATTTCTTCTTAAATAAGAAGTGTGACATTGCAGGTACAATTGTAATTGCTACTAACAGTGATGCACCAAGAGCAAATGTCATTGTTAATGCGAATGGCATGAACAATTCTCCAACCATACCACCTACAAAGATTAATGGAGCAAATACCGCTACCGTTACCAATGTAGAAGAAAGGATTGGTTTGAACATCTCAATCGTTGCTTCACGAACAAGGGCACGGCCTGTTAATGGTTCGCCTTTTAAGTGAAGGCGTCTATAAATGTTCTCTACAACAACAATCGAGTCATCGATTACACGTCCAATTGCTACGGTAACGGCTCCAAGTGTCATAATATTTAACGTAATATCTAACCAATTTAATAGCAGTAATGCCATAAAAATAGAAACTGGTATAGACACAATAGAAATAATTGTAGATTTAAAATCACGTAAGAACAATAGAATAATCAGCACGGCGATTAATCCACCAAACAATGCTTTTTCAACCATTGTAAATACTGAATCTTCAATAGGAGCACCTTGGTCTAAGGAAACGTCAATCACTAAACCATCAATGTTCTTTTCTTCTTCTGCGATTAAATCTTTCACTGCATTTACTACTGTTACAGTGTTAGCATCTGGATTTTTTACAATTTGGATTGCAATTGCATCTTTCCCATTTGTACGGGAAACCGATTCTACTTTACCAACCACTTCAATAGAAGCAATGTCTCCAAGTTTTACAAAAGGAGATGGGTTTGTAGCAGAAGGTGTAACAGGGATAAGCATTTCTTTCAGTTCGTCGGCTGTCATGAACTTACCGTCAACCGCTACTGCCTGCTCGCCTTCTTCAAACTCAAATAATCCTAAGGATACTGCCATATCACTTGCTTGGATCATTTGTTTTACTGTATCTTGAGTTACATCTAGTTCGGCCATTTTTGCTTCGTCATATGTAAGCTCTACTTCTTCAATATGCTGGCCTGTTATAGTAGCAGACCCAACACCATCTATTTTTTCAATTTTCGGTAGTAAAATTTCTTCTACTGTCGATGTTAGCTCTACGATATCTTCTTCTGTGCTACTTACGCTTAGGGCTGCTACCGGCATCATATTCATGCTTATTGCCGTAATAGTTGGCTCCATTGCTCCTTCAGGTAAGGAGATCGTATCCAATGCAGACTCCAATGCGCGTTTTGCTTCATCCATGTCTGTGCCATATTCGTACTCTACTTGAATATTAGACATATTCGAATAGGAATTGGAATATACCGATTTAACATCCTCTAGTCCTTCTAACGCTTTCTCAAAAGGCATCGAGATATCTTCCATAACTTTTTCAGGAGTCGCACCTGGATAAACATCCATCACCATTAAGAATGGGATCGAAATATCTGGAATGGTCTCCATCTTCATTCTTGTACCTGAATAAATACCGGAAACAGTAATGATAATAGTCAATAACCATACCGCTAACTTATTTTTTAGTACAAAATTCACTAAACCTTTCACACTTGCACCTACCCTCATTTGACTTATCAAACTCATTTATTTATAATAATGACTAATTGGTCATTTGTCAACAATAACCATTGGGAGCGATAAGATATGGTAAAGAAACAATTAATAATGGATAAAGCATTAGAACTTTTTGCAAAGCAAGGTTTTGAGGCTACATCAGTCCAACAAATCACTGACCATTGCGGCATTTCTAAAGGTGCTTTCTACCTTTCCTATAAATCCAAAGATGAGCTCATCACTTCTTTGGTAGATTGCTTTATGAAGCAGATTATTTCAGAAATTGACTACTCGGTCAAAGAATGTTCACATTCTGACGATATGCTATATACCTTTTTCTACACTGCCAACAAGGCATTTCAAGAAAACTCTACTTTTGCTAAAATCTTCTTCAAGGAACAGACACATACGGTAAATGATGATTTATTAAAAAAACTAACTTATTATGACAATCTATTAAATGAAATTATTCTTTATATGGTAGACAAGTTAGATTTAACTTATGAAGAAACAAAATATGACTTACTTATTTGCATAAAAGGCTTTATGAAAATATATATCGACCTCTATCTATTCTTTGAATTACCAATTGATATAGACACGCTAACTAAGTCACTTGTAGAAAAGACGAAAGTATTAGCAAAACATTCAACGATTCCTTTAATCTCAACAGATAGTGCTCAAATTATGCAAAAGGTTATAAAGGAAAACACCGATAAAGATATGCAAATACTTGAGTTAATCAATCAGATTCTACTAGAAATAGAAGAGCCAATCGAAAAGGAAACGCTTCAAATTTTAAAAAATCACCTCCTAACCGAAACTCCGAGTCTCGCACTTATAAAAGGTCTTTTAGAGAATATTAAAAACCACCCTCAATGCAAGTGGGTTTCCTACTTGATTAGAGAACAGTATAAGCTTTAAAAAAAGCGTCTGACCAGTTGTGTAACTGATTAGACGCTTTTTATATGACTATAAAAAATCTCACTTTAATTTTAAAGCCTTTGCATATGAGTTTCTTTAAAAGATTCTTGGTACTTTAATCCAAAGCCAAAAAGTCTATCCATAAAAATATGGGCTACCCAAATAATAGAAATTATAAGCAAATAATCTTTTAAAAAGTAGAAGTAACCTAATGTTAAAAGTATAGGAAAAATAAAACTGTGACCAACATTATAAATGGTTGCACCAATTTTATTATTAATTGTATAACCGATCATCGTAATATCAGGAACGAATAATAGTAAAAAAAACAACCAGATTGGAAAGTCCAGCTGCATATAAATAAAAAAGGAAATCCCGAAAGCTAATCCGTTTTCGAGGCGAATTATATGATTGACCTTCACTTCAACACCCTTTCTATCCTTAGAATTCTTCTTATCTTTCTTTCCTGATCAGCTATTTTAAATGAGGTCAAAACATACTTTTTATTAGAATGTTCTTTATTGAAGGAAGCTGGTGATAATCTTGGTTTTTCAATTTTAGCTGCCTCTGATATTCCAAAAATATATTCAGCATGTTTCCTTCCATTTCTCAAGAATATAACTAATCCCAACAATTAAAAATAACCTCTCCATTAGTATTCGGACGCCAGTGCTTTACATTTTTTAATTCAACCTCTGATAAATCATGGGCGTTAGGATTAAACTGCTCATTTAAAAAACCTGCTTCTAAAACTGTATAATATGGACTCAGCTCAGTGAACAAATTATCATACTCTATAAATTGTAGCTGGAGTTCATTTTCATATAATACAATGGCTGCATATGGAAAATACTGATGCAGTAGAATCGACACCACTTTTTTATCTACCTCAATGTCCATACGAAAATAATTCAATGGGTAGCTAGGTGAAAAAAAACCAATTATTTTACCATTAATCTTTCTAGCAATTTCGTATCCTAACTTTTTAAATAGGTTTCCATCCATCTCATTCATTTCAATCATACTATTTGCTAAGCCTGTAATATTCATGGGGAGTCGCATTTCATTCACACCTTATACATGCATTTACTTTTTAACTTCATAATGTAGTTCTACAAACTGGTTGAAGGTTCTAGTTCCTTTCAATATAAGGTCTAACTGATAATCTCCTTTATTGAATAATGGAATTCCTTTTCCGATGATAGTTGGGGCTACTGTTAAAATAATTTCATCTACTAGCTTTTCTTTTAAAAATGATTGTAGTAATTTGCCTCCGCCTACAAGCCATATGTTACTTCCTTCTTGACTCTTCAGTTCGTTGGTTAAACCCACGACGTTTTTATTAGTAAATTTAACATCTTCGGTATCTTCCATAGTGGATCTTGTAAATACGTAACATTCTTTATTTTTATATGGGAATTCTCCTGATTCATGTTTTACTATCCAGTCATATGTTTTTTTACCCATTAAAACGGTATCTACCGTCTCATAAAACTCTGATATTCCATTATCACCCTCGCCCTCTACATTAAATAGCCAATCTAATGAATCATCTTCCGTAGCTATATATCCGTCTAAGCTAGCCGCAATATATAATACTAAATCTCGTTTATTGTTCATCTTATCCCCCCTAAAATTAATTGACTTCATTACTTTCTATCATAACAATATTAATCCTTTAATATTCAACTGACTTAGGTGCATTGGATCCTTCCTATTTTAATTTATATAATAAAATACCATGAACACTTGGTCCATGGTATTTACCTAAGATTTTAAGCTATACATTACTCTAACAGGTTTGTATTTCTTCTATATTATAGATCATCAAAACCGTTGTCGATTGCATTCACCTTTACATACTGGCGAGACTTTTGTTCGAAGAAATCTGTTTTAGTGCCGTCTATGTTGTCTGCGTATGCTCGAATCCATTTCATTGGATTTTCTACATACTCAGGATAAATCTCGTTTAGCCCAATTAGTCGTAGCATTTTATTGGCGCGGTATTTAATATACCCTTGCATATCTTCTATATCGATTCCATCGATATCATGTAGTACATAATTGGACCATTCTATTTCTAGTTGGACAGATTCTTTAAATTGCTCATAGACCCACCCTATAAATTCATCGTTATTTAGCTCTGGATTTTCAGCTAGCGTTGCTCTGAATAACTCTGATATAAAACGGCCATGCTCTAGCTCATCTCGGTTGATGTAGCTAATCATCGTAGAAGTACCTACCATTTTGTTATGACGAGCAAGATTATAAAAGAAGGCAAAGCCAGAATAGAAAAATAGCCCTTCCAATAATGTTGTATAAGTAAGCGTCTTTAATATGTTTTCCGTCGTTGGGTTCTCTACAAATTCATTGTAGTACTTGGCAATGTTTTGATTGCGCTTAATTAGCACTTCATCCGTTCTGCCAAAATCAAATGCCTTGTTTTGCTTATCCAGCGATACAATGGATGATAAAACATAGGAATAGCTTTCATTATGTACGGCTTCTTGCTGTGCAATGACCGCCATAATGGATTGTACCGATGGGTCTGTTGCATATAGGGAAAGCAATAAAGCTGTACGCGTTTGAGGTGCATCTAATGTCGCTAGCAGGCCAATGATTTTTAAGTACGCATCCTGCTCCGAATCACTCAAGCTACCAAATTGCTTTATGTCATTAGACATATTAACTTCATCCGCTTGCCAGTAATTCCCGAGTAGACGCTTGTACATCTTATGCCAATGTGGATACGCAATATCATTCCAATTTAGTATACCGCTTGATTGCCCATTAAATATTCCTGTTGATTTGTTTGGATTTCTTGGTTCTAATGTTTTTGCCTTTTGCATGATTTAAAACTCCCTCTAGCCATTTAGTGACAATTTTCTCTTGACTTCCTCTTGGTGACTGTTCAATTTTTAAGCCTTGGAATGGACTGTTACAATAGCAAACTAATTTGTCCACCGCCCCGCAAAATAGCTCGTCTCCTCCAAATTGGGTATCCCCAGATCCGAATATATAACTGTTTTCTGGTCGATATCCTATTTCTCTTAAAAATTCCTTCATTTCATCTGGAATACTTCCCTGATCCCAAGTAAAAGTCCCTAGAAATACTAGGTCATATAGTTGTAAATCTGGTAGGACTCCGATACCAATACAATATATCTCTACCTGATACTCGGAATTCTCCAGCTGATTTTGTAAAAGCTCTGCTATTTCTTCCGTATTTCCGCTATAGCTCAAATAACATATAATTGCCTTCATCAGCTCGAACAGGACTCACATTCGATAAGTTCTATCGAGGTGGAACGTACGTAATAAGTCGTTTTTAGCCCACTTTTCCAAGCTTCTAAATGTAACGAAAGTAATTCCTTTGCCTTTATCGTGTTTTGTACATATAAATTTAAGGAGACCCCCTGGTCAATATGTCGCTGGCGTGCAGCGTTTTGCTTCACCGTCCAATGCTGATCAATGAAATAAGCAGACTTATAAAACCACGTAGTCTCTGAATTTAAATCTGGCACTGTAACAGGAATTTTATAATCCTTCTTCTCCTCTGCGTAAGTCTTTTGAAAAATTGGGTCAATACTAGCGGTACTTCCCGCCAAAATTGACGTAGATGAATTAGGAGCAACTGCCATTAAATAGCCATTTCGAAGGCCTACTTCTGCGACCTTCCTGCGAAGCTTATTCCATTCGTCTCCTTCATACTGACGCTTTTCAAAATAAGCACCCGTTTGCCATTCCGAACCTTCGAATAAAGGATAAGCACCCTTTTCCTTAGCAAGACTTGCGGATGCCTGAATAGTTAAAAAGGCAATTTTTTCATATAGTTTATCCGCAAGTTTAACCGCTTCCTCTGACTCCCAACGAATCTGCTTAAGTGCGAGTAAATGATGCCATCCGAATGTTCCAAGGCCAATACCTCGATACCTTGCATTTGTGCGCTCTGCCTGTGGTACAGGTATCATATTTAAATCGATGACATTATCTAGCATGCGTACTTGAATATTTATCAGTCTTTCTAATACATTTGCTGGTACTGCCTTCCCCAAGTTAATAGAGGATAAGTTACAAACAACAAAGTCCCCAGGTTTTCTACGAGTGACAATAACATCATCCTCTAACTGGATCGATTCAAACGTTGTTGCGCTCTGATTTTGAAAAATTTCTGTACAGAGGTTACTACTATAGACCATTCCCTCATGCTTATTTGGGTTGCTACGATTTACTTCATCTCGGTAAAACATATATGGTACCCCTGTCTCTAACTGAGAACGCATAATTCTTTTCATCAAGTCGATTGCTTGTACAGTTTCTCGCGATAGGCGTTGGTCATTCACACATTCCTCGTATTTTTCCCGGAAGGATCCTTCTCCTCTTTTTTCATCATAGAAATCCTCCAAAGAATAACCCATTACCTGACGGACCTCATGCGGATCAAATAAATGCCATTCCTCCCTTGCATCTACCTTCTCCATAAATAAATCCGGCAAGCATATACCTGTGAAAATATCATGCGCTCGAAGGCGATCATCTCCATTGTTTAGGCGTAGATCTAAAAACGTAAAAATGTCCTTATGCCAAGCATCCAAATAAACAGCTACGGCCCCTTGTCGTTGTCCAAGCTGATCGACGCTGACTGCCGTATTATTCAACTGTTTAATCCAAGGGAGAACTCCACTAGATGCTCCCACGAATCCTCGTATAGAAGAGCCACGGCTACGCACCTTCCCCATGTATACACCGATACCCCCTCCAAATTTAGATAGAGTGGCTACGTCTGTATTACTGTCGTAAATACCTTGCAGACTATCATCTACCGTGTCAATAAAGCAGCTAGAGAGCTGTCCATGTGGCTTTCCAGCATTAGATAAAGTTGGAGTTGCAACCGTCATATATAAATTGCTCATTGCCCAATAAGCTTCTTTTATTTTTTCAAGACGGTTTTCTTTTTCGTCCTTCATAAGTGTCATAGCTATAACAAGCCAGCGCTCTTGTGGCAGCTCTACAATATCCTTATTAAAATCCTTCGCTACATAGCGATCTAAAAGAGTTTTTAAGGCTATGTAGGTAAATAGGGAATCTCTTTTGGCGACAAGGAGATTTCCTAGCTGCACTAACTCCTCATTCGAATAGCTTTCCATAATAGAGGGATTATATATTCCCTTTTTAGAAAGGATCCGTACGTTCTCTGCAAATTTTGTATAGACGGCATCAGCAGTGGTACCTCTCCGTTCTGCTTGTTGCGAATATACTTCTGCTAAATAAATACGTGCAGCCACAAATATCCAAAATGGCTCCTGTTCATCTAAAAAGCTAAGTGCCTCTAGAGACATAGCCTTAGACCATGCCGCAATCGTACCTTCTGGGTGTTTTTGTAACCACTTGTGATTCGACTTAACTAAAGGAGCTATCTTTTCTCCCCCAAATTCTACTATTAACTGCTGTAATACCTGCTGTTTTTCTGTATTCGTAATAATTGCCAATTTAAATTCCTCCCTATTCTCTTATATACAAAAAAGCGATGCCTCTAGCCTCTTCGGCTGAGTCATCGCTCATGATTTTAAAGTAGGAAACAACAAGACATATCGTTCGTTTTAAGATAGAGTCTCTCGCCCCCACCTCTCAACCCCCGAAGAAAGTGTTGCTTCATCGACAAAAAGGCAGGTCTACTGGCTCGTGCATCTTCCTCCCATTGGCCTTCCCACGAAACTTCGCAGTGGCATAATCAACAGTTGTCCGCACTTACAGTTGCGGGGACAGCTTCGGTTTCTCACCGAATTCCCTTTTAAACCATAATGGTACCTTTTTATCGTATAAATACTATATATTGTGTTTTGTTTACTTGTATACCCTAACATATTGTGTTAAAACTTGTACATAGGTAAAAAGACTATGAGTTAGGTCTTACATCTTATTTTCAGAATAACTCAGTTACAAAATTGCGAATCCAATATTTTCTGTATATTATAATTGTAGCGACCTATAAAAATGGTAAAATATCTTAAATTTAGGAGGTTATAAATATGATTACAAGCAATTCCACTAGGTTGACATCTAAGGACTTATTACCACACGGACCTGTTGGTATAGGGGGCTGGCTAATACTTCCACTTATCGGGCTAATTACCTCACCGTTTGTTATTATTGCCTATCTCATGATAGATGTTTTCCCTTTTTTGACGGCTGAAGGTTGGGAGAGTATAGCTAGTAAGAGTGGAGAATATTATCATCCTTTATTTGGACCATTTGTAATAACAGACCTCATCATTTGTATTGCTCAAATATCTACAGTAATAGTATTACTCATACTTTTCTTTAAAAAGAAAACGTTTTTCCCTAAGGTAATGATTACCTGCCTTACCATCATGCTAATAATAGATATTCTCATTGGCTATATAAATTTGCAAATCATAGAGAATGTGTTTGGATCTGATCCTTTAACATCCCAATACTATATGTTTAATGTAATACGGGCTATGATAAGTACCTCGATTTGGATTACTTATTTTAGTAAATCCAAGAGAGTAAAGAATACATTTGTAAAGTAAACATACGATAGGAGGTAGTTCTCAATGACTGTTACTAATGTATCTGTCCAACCACATAATGGACCCTCAGGAATCAATGGTTGGCTCATTCTTCCCTTGATTGGTCTGCTATTTGCACCGTTTCACTATTTGCTTAGATTTTTCAGCCACTTAATAACCTACCTTACGAATAACATTTGGGTGACGATGATTGAATTAGATGTATCTAAAGGACAGCAAATCTTCATAAGTGTAACCATAGTAGTCTACTCCCTTATTTTACTTTTAACAATAGTCATCTCAACAATCCTTATTTTTCACTTTTTCAAGAAAAAAAGGTCATTACCAAAGCATATGATCCTTTATTATATTGCCACTGCTGCGTGTAAATTTGTTTTCGGCTTTGCATTTGTTTACATATCAAATCTATTATATGGAGTGAATCATGAGGAACGGTTTGAATTCGCTGCAGTGTCTATGATGTCATTTATTTTGACATTTATATGGGCGAATTATTTCAATGAATCTCAAAGAGTTCATAATACATTTATTCATTAACAAACAAGCCCTCATTACGAAATAAAATTAGTAATGAGGATTTAGAGTAAAACTATTTTTCCTCGATATAAGTTAATGTTCTCCCAGTAAATCCAAATAATATAGTTAAGATCGGGCTAAGCAAGCAGAAAAATGCAAATGGTAGGTACTCGAGTGTTGTCACGGCTAATACATTCGTTATGAAAATCCCACATACACTCCATGGTACAAGGGGGTTTACAACCGTACCAGCATCTTCCATTACGCGTGCTAAGTTTTTATTGGCCAAACCAACCTTTTTAAATTGTGCTTGGAATGCTTCTCCAGTCAATAAAATCGATAAGTACTGCTCTCCGATAAGTGTATTAACCCCTATTGCGGTAAAAGCAGTGGCTGCAATAACAGAACTCACCTTCCTTAGCGAGCTTTCCACTTTCATGAGTAAGCTTTGCACGATCCCGAGCGTAAACAAAAGTCCACCCATACTTAAGGCAAGAAGAACAAGCCCAATCGTAAACATCATGCTATTAATGCCGCCCCTAGAAAGTAAGGAGTCGATTGCTTCCATACCCGTGCTAGATGTAAAACCGTAAAATAGTATATTCAATACTTCCCCAAAACTAAAAGATTGATGGAAATAGGAAATAAGTATAGCAACAAATGATGTGAAAGCCAGAGATAATATAGCAGGCACTTTCTTAATGGAAAGTATAACGAGTAAAACAAGAGGAATCAGTGTATACCAATGAATCATCCCTGTTTGGAGTAGTCCAGCTTGAAATTCATTTACTTGCTCGAGCTGTTGAAATTCTTTGTTTGGCGATAAAATCCCATATCCAATTAGCGAAATAATGAATGCTGGTATCGTTGTCCATCCCATATTTCGAATATGTTCAAATAAATCTACCTGAACGATAGCAGATGCGAGATTTGTAGTATCTGACAGTGGAGACATTTTATCTCCGAAAAAAGCTCCTGAAACAATTGCACCAGCTGTAATAGCCAAAGAAATATCCATAGCGCTAGCCATTCCAATAAATGCAACACCAATTGTAGCTATCGTTGTTAGGGAACTTCCTATAGATAAACCAACGATACAAGTAACTAGAAATACAATAGCATAAAAAAAGTGTGGCGTAATAAATTGAAAGCCTAAGTGAATAAGTGTTGGAATCGTCCCGCTCATCATTAAGCTACTAACTAATATACCAATAAAGAAAAAGATGAAAATTGCGCCAAGACCTGCTTTGGCACCATCTGTTAGTCCTTCTTCTAGTTTTTTGTAAGGTACTTTCTTCATAAGACCATAAGTTATGAGTAATAGAATTGCCAGTAAGATAGGCATATGAGGAACTGCATTAAATTTTATGATACAAAGCGCCATTATAGCGATAATCATAGTACTAAGTAGTGCTGCCTCCGAAAATGAGGGGGAGATCGTGGAACGAATACGAAACATTGTTAATCCTCCTAATAATAGTTTTTAGGAATGAAAAAAAACCTTCCAATCCCTATAGCTAGGGACGAAGGAAATCTCCGCGGTACCACCCTATTTGTCGAACATTGTGTATGTTCAACCACTTCATTAAAACCGAGTTTACTTGATTGTTGTAATTCATCTATCATGTTTACCTGAACTTTCACCAACCGTTCAGTCTCTTTTTGCTGGGTACATGCAGATTACTAGGACAATCACTCGTATAAATTTTACTTTCGCGATTCAACGCTTTCAATCGCTAAAGTTACTAGAATTTTAACATGTTTACCCGTACTGTCAAGATGTATTATTTTAAATGCATTATTAACGGGTATCTTTAATGAAAAAGACAGAAAACCATTAATTTTAACGTAGCCCAAAACAAAAGGATGACCCCTGTGAAAGAAGTCATCCTTTAACTTACAAAAATATAATAACCGCTAGTACCGCTGCTAAAACTATTCGATAAATAGCGAACGGTGTTAGTTTAACTTTATCAATTAGTTTCAAGAAGAAGCGAATTGATATTAAAGCAAATACAAATGCGCTGACAAAGCCTACTGCATAAAAGCCAAAATGATTCATCTCCACGTACTCCCAGTTTTTCAAAAGGGATAGAAAGCTTGCCCCTGCCATAATCGGCACAGCCATGATAAACGTAAAATCTGCTGCAGTTTTATGATTCATCCCTAATATTACGCCACCGGAAATCGTTGAACCAGAACGAGAAAATCCTGGCCACAATGATAGACATTGTATAAGACCTACAAGAATCGCTTGCTTATATGTAATCTTGTCTAGTGTGTTCGTTTTTGGATGTTTAGGTCCAAGTTTATCAGCAACAATCATAAGGATCGCACCTAGCACTAATCCTATTAATACAGTCTCTGTTGTAAATAAATGCTCATCGATGTAATCCTCAAACAATACACCTAGCACACCAGCAGGTATAAGCCCAACAATTACATGAGTTAGCTTTAACTGTCCGCCTTTAGGCGCATCCTTTATTTTATATAAGCCTATTAAACTCAATAATCTTTTCCAAAAGACAACGACTACAGCGAGGATTGACCCAAGCTGAATAACAATTTTGAATGTATTAGCTGAGTATTCTCCTAAAAAGTCTTTTGTTTGCAGCCACATATCATCCACGATAATCATATGACCAGTTGATGAAACCGGAGCAAACTCCGTCATACCTTCTACAAAACCTAATATTAATGCTTTAAATAATTCTAGAATTTCCATAAGATCTCCTTAGTCACGTTTTTTAAAATACCATACTAAAAATGCAATCCCTACTATTGCTATAAGAACATACACTATGTTCGAGTAGATATCCATATACCCTACGATATCCTCCCAGTTTTCACCTACTGCAGAACCTACTGAAACTAAAACCGTGTTCCAAATAAGTGTACCTAGTGTAGTAAATAGAAGGAACAGCCAAAATTTCATATTTGACATCCCTGCTGGAATAGAAATAAGGCTTCTCACCAATGGAATTAGTCGACCAAAAAATACAGCCCAAACGCCATATTTGTCAAACCAGGCATCCGCCTTATGAATATCTTTTATAGTAAGTCTCAAGAATTTACCGTACTTGTTCACAATCTTTTCTAAGCGCTCTACATCTAGTAATAGACCAATCCCATAAAGAATTGCCGCGCCAATTACCGACCCCGCAGTAGCTGCTAGAATAACACCTACCTTGGTCATCGAAGTTGTAGTTGTCATAAATCCTCCAAGCGTTAAAATAACCTCTGAAGGTATCGGCGGGAATACGTTCTCTAACAATATTAATAAAAATACGCCAAAATATCCAAACTGATTCATCCAGTCTGTAACCCATGCTTCCATTATACTTACACATCCTCTAACTTAATCTCTACCGACCATAACTCTGATTGACTACCTAGTCGAATCGGTGGTCCCCAAAATCCAAATCCGGAAGATACAATCGCATGCATATTTCCTTTTTTCCTATACCCGTAATCTAGCTCAAAAATTCTTTGGGTAAACAAATGATTTGGCCACATTTGACCACGATGGGTATGACCCGACACGTGAAAGTCTACCTTCGCCCTCTCAGGGATGAGTAAATTAGACGGTGTATGATCCATTACAAACCATGGCAAATTGTTTTGTTTTGGTGCCAATTCGGATAGTTCTTTTCTGTTTCTATTCGTTAAGTCCTCACGTCCTGTCAAATAGAACGTGTCTGCCACCATGATTGTTTCATCTAATAGCATCTTTACATTGGAAGCTTCCATTTCCTCCACAAGTAATGGAATTTTCTTTCCATAGTATTCATGGTTTCCTAGCACCCCATAATTACCATACGTAGATTGAAGCTGCTTCATCACCTCGGACATGCCCTTTTTTACAAACCATATTGGGTCATCGTCCACTAAATCTCCAACTAGTAATACCAAATCTGGATTTTGTTCATTTGATTTTTTTACAAATCTTTGTAAATGCACTTTATTGGATAACAGACCAAGGTGAAAGTCAGATGCAACCACCACTTTCAACTTGTCCACTGCCGCTCCTTTTTTAGGTATGGTAATAGTAAGTTTTCGGACTACTGGCGAGAAGGCATTATATGTTCCGAGCAACATGATCAAAACAAAGATTAGCAAAACGATTCCACCAATCAGCTTTAAATACTCTGGGAAAATCCACACGAGTATACTTGCAATCGGGAATAAAAGAATTCCATACTGCATGATTATAAGCCAATAAGAACCTATTATACTAAAAGTTCTTAGTCTGTGGTCAAGTCTTGCAATAATAATTGCATAAGCAACTAAAAACCAAATCCCCATGAAAATCCCAAGATTAATTGAGAAGAAAGCTTCTAACCATGTCCACACACTCCAACCAAAATAAAAAACAATTGCGGAATAAATAAGGATCGCTAACGTTATAAAGCCAATTTTTTTCATTTGAGTTCTCCATTTTGTCTTTTCCCATTAGTATAGCAGATTTGCGTAATTTACTCCTTCTCAGCCTTAAGACCGAGGAGAAAATCATGTTTAAGCCCGTTTAGCAAAACATAAGGAGTTGGTAAGCTATAGATACAGACGAGAGGAGGAACAAATATATGAAAAAATTTGGTTTAGTTACACTTGGGATAATTGCAGGAATTGTAGCATTGGTGAATCTTGGTCCGTTATTAGGATTAGGAATATCCGCATTGTTCGTCATTGCAGGTGTACATTTCTACTTAAAAAGCGATTCAAGCCTACTAAAAATCTTTTGGGCAACAGTCGGTATTATCGGTTTATTGACAGCGATTTCTAATATACCAGGATTCGTTGGTATCTTATCAATCGTAGCTTTATACTTCATCTGGAAAACTTGGAATAAGGAAGAGCTTTCACTATCAATACAAAAAAAAGATGATCCATTCGTTAATTTTGAAACACAGTGGAACGAACTTAATAAATAAGGAGGAAACAAACATGACATCATTACTACAACGACTAAAGTATTCAGTTAAGGCTGATCTACATCAACTATTTGATAAAAAAGAAGAAAAGAATCCAATCGCTATGCTCAATCAATACATTCGAGAAGCCGAGAAGCAAACAGAGCAAACCGGTAAATGGTTAGAGCGCCAAGGGAAATTAAAGCAAGAGCTGGAAAAAGAATTGGCTGAGACATTACAGATGGCTGAAAAACGCAAAAACCAAGTAGAACTAGCTACTGCTTCAGGCGAAGAAGATTTAATTTCCTTTGCACAGGCAGAGGTTGATGCCTACAACGAACGTGCAACAACTTTACAGACTAGCATTCACCAAACGATGGAGGAGCTTTTCGGGTTAGAGCGCAAATATGAAGAGATGAAGCACAAAGTGAAGGATATGAAGGTCCGCCAACTGCAGCTCATGGGCAAAGAAAATGTTACACGTGCCCACCACCAAATGGATCAATTGTTAAAGCCTGAAGAAAAGCAGAAAGGATTCGGTAATTTTCAAGACATGGAACAATATATCGAACGCCTTGGACAAAAAATTGAAAAAGAGCATGAAATCACTTCCATGGAGCAACGTTTAGAACAATTAGAAAAAAATGAACAACCAAAGGCTGAAATTGTGTAATATATAGTAAAAGGTTGTCCATTTTATAGGACCAATGAGGGGAAGGCAAACGCCTTCTCCTTCTCATGCATTACTATGCGAAGAAGGGAGAATACAAGCATGAAAGAAAACCAAACAAACAAGCTAGCTTTTTTTCTTATTTGTTTTGTTTTTCTCATTTTTATAGAAGCTACTATATTTGGGAACGGCAATATTATATTAGTCCTTCTTGGCATAGGAATGATGTACTTTAGCTTACGGAAGCAATCGAAATATATGTTCTGGCTAGGCTTTATATTTCTGATTTTAGCTATCTTTTCTATGTGGAGCCTACGATTGTTTTTAGTAGCTATCCTTGTCTATTCCCTTTATAAGCTTTGGAAAAACGAACCTATTAGCCAAGTGATTAAACCGTTTGGCAAGGTATATGAAGAAACACCAAATAGTATTATTCAAAACAAGCTATTTTCATCACAATCAACGCCATTTCAAGCCTATGAGTGGCAGGATGTTCACGTGCAAAGCTTTTACGGAGACTATGTAATTGATGTCACGGAGACAGTGCTACCAAAAGGCACTTCCCTTATTTCCATTCGACAATCTTTAGGGAAGGTTACAATACATGTTCCATACGAGATTCCAGTCCGCATACATTACACTACCGTAATTGGTGAAGCACGAATTCTTTCCCGCGGAGTTCAGCGTCTATGGAACCAGACTGTCCTTGTAAAGGACGGTTACCTAGATGAGGTTTCTCATCCAGCAGAGCTACTCATAACTGTATCCACGTGGATTGGTGATGTTGAGGTGATCCGAAAATGAAAATACTTCTAGGGCAAGGAATCTCCCTCTTTTTCTATCTAGTTAGTATTATTGTGTTACTTTTATATGTTGTCTGGGGCTGGCCAAATGACGAAGCTTGGTGGTCATTGTTAAACCAGACATATGCACAAATACCTCTAGGCGTGTGGATAATAATTGTGCTAGCTTTTATAAGCTTCGGATTTTCATTGAACACACTTCAAAAGGTACGCGGTCAAGAAAAGAAAATAGAAACGAGCTTACGACCATTACTTGCAGAAACGTTTGAAACGAGCAAGAAAAAATATACACAGACCAAAAGAATGCAGGCAACTGTTACTCAACTAGAACAGCTAATCCTGACCCAACGAAAAACATTACAGCGTATAACGAATGAAAAGGCTGAAACACAGGACAGAATTATTCAGGAAAGACTAGTCCAAGAAAGACAAAGATTGGCTAGAGAGCTCCATGATTCCGTATCCCAGCAGCTTTTTGCAGCGTCCATGCTTCTATCTACCATGGTAGAAATAGAAGAATCTAAAAATGGAGAAGTCCCAAAAACCTTGATGCAAACAGAAAAAATCGTACAGCAGGCTCAATTAGAAATGCGCGCGCTACTTCTCCACCTACGCCCAGCAGCTTTACACAATAAAACCTTAAAGGAAGGCTTAGAGGAGTTACTTCAGGAGCTTCAAGAGAAAGTGTTTTTTACCATACACTACCGATTAGAGGAGGTTTCCTTGTCTAAGGGCGCCGAGGATCATTTATTCCGAATCGCACAGGAAACCTTATCAAATACACTAAGACATGCTAAAGCAACTGAAGTAGACATTCTCTTCGTTGAAAGAGACAATCTAGCTATTTTCCGTGTCCAGGATAATGGTGTTGGTTTTGAAGTAGGAGAAGGTAAAAATGGCTCTTATGGAATTCAAAGTGTTCGAGAACGAGCGGTCGAGATTGGTGCTACATGCAAAGTCGTATCCGTTCCCTCTCAAGGAACAATTGTAGAAGTGAAGCTGCCTATTGAAAGACCGGTAGTCCAGCCTGTAAATATAGATATTAAAAAGGCCACGGAGGAGTGAATAGAATGATTCGCATTTTGCTAGCCGATGACCATGAGATGGTCCGTATCGGCGTTTCAGCTTACTTACAGGCTCAACCAGATATGGAGGTTGTAGCAGAGGCAGTAAATGGACTAGAAGCGGTCGACTTGGCTCTCAAGCATCGACCTGACATTATTTTAATGGATATGGTCATGCCTATTATGAACGGGGCAGAGGCTACTCGGGAAATTATTAAAAAATGGCCTGAAGCCAAAGTGATGGTAGTCACTAGCTTTATCGATGACGACAAGGTGTATCCTGCTTTGGAAGCAGGAGCGATCAGCTATCTCTTGAAAACGTCCAAAGCCTCACATATTGCTGATTCAATTCGTAAAACTTTAAATGGTAATGCCGTTTTAGAGCCCGAGGTCACTAACAAGATGATGTTACGCATGCGACAAGGATCTGGACATTCTTTACATGAGGATTTGACTGATCGTGAACTAGAGGTACTTCTTCTCATAGCCGAAGGCAAAACAAATCAGGATATTGCCGATACTTTATTTATTGCGCTCAAAACAGCAAAAACCCATGTCAGCAACATTTTGTCCAAGTTGGAGGTAAATGATCGTACTCAAGCTGTCATTTATGCCTACGAACATAAGATAGTCTCTACAAAAAAATAACCAAACCTCCTCGGCTATCATATGCTAATGAAAAGACAGCCAAAGGATGATAGACAACATATGACTCCCAATAACAACGACAAACCTAGTGAGCAACCTAACCTTGGCGCTACCGTGGACTTCTTGGGCTCTGTCGTCATCACATTAGGTTTCCTCATTGGTACTATTGGAGAAGGTATCACCCTCCAAGAATCCTTAGAAGAAAAGAAATCTGAAAAAAACTCTAAGAACAATCAGAAACTGCAGCTCTCTCAAATAGAAAAAAAATTAGACCAAGTGATTAAAGAGCTAGAAGCATTAAAGAAAAGGAGATGATCCTAACCATCTAAGGGTCATCTCTTTTTGATGTATTAGCATACTTAAAACAATGCTATTATTTTTCGGAAATCACTCGTTGATAGTAGCGCTACTTTCTTATCATACGTATTAAACTTCTTAAGAAATTCAGGTTTCATTTGTTTTTCAAAGTATCTCGTCCATTGAAACATTTTTAGAAATATAGAAAAGGTTGGCTGGTAGTTAGCCTTTTCCAATCCAAGTGCCTGACGAGTAAACCTCTTTATAATTCGCCAATGTCTTATAGCTACTGGTACATCTAGAAATAAAATATGATCGGCTGCCTCTAATGCGGAATCCGTCCACTGAATATGGACTCCTTCGATTATCCACTGTTCCAATCGAATTGCATCTTTTAGCAAATCGTCTCGTTTCTCTTCAGAATTTCTAATATCCCCCTCAGGGCGTCTGGTCCAAACAAAGTTATCCGTTTCAAAATGAGGAATATTATAGTGTTTAGCTAGCTGACGAGCAAGGGTCGTTTTCCCACTTCCTACAGATCCCACAATATAAATTTTCATCTGTTACTCCATATTTGCTTGATTGATAGAGTGAATAATCCCGGCATGTACCCCTTCATGCCAGACAATAAATTGCACAATTGCCTCTACAGTTTCCATGCTATGTAGATTTCCTATTTCTAACGTATCTATTAAATAATCTTGAAGATTTGGTGCTAAAAGTGCTAACACACGGTCTAACTGGTCTTTTAAACTAACTACTAGTTCTTCTTTTGATGGGGGTATCTCCTGCCAATCATCCGGGCCTGTCCCTGGGGCAAAAAAAGGTATCCATTCAGGATGTACAATACTGTAAGTTGGAATAGCTTTTTGAACCAAAATTTCCATTTGTACATAAACGTGCCCAACATTCCAACGAACGGTATTAGAGAATCCTTTAGGCTTTACATCCCATGCTTCTTCTTGGCACTGTTTGATTCTACCTAGTGTATAGATTCTAGCAAAGTTAAGTTGGTATAAAGATTCTATTGTTCTCCACCCCTTTTTAATTTGAGTATATCATTTATGGGAAAATTCTGTCTCCTGATACTTGTTTTCTATTTTAGTAGATGATATGTTTTAAGAAAAAGGAGAGATTACTATAGACAATCCACGTGTCATCCCCAAGCCGATTGAAGTATACAAACGATTCCTTCACCGACTACCTACTCAACACCCGCTCATACCTCATTTAGAAGACCGCATATACAATCTGGAAGCGGGTTATGCTGGTGAGAATTTTGTCGACAATTTTTTAAAGCAAATTGCCTTTTCTAAGCATTACGCTATTTTAAAGGATCTTCACCTTCCCATTTCCGACTCTGGTTATCTTCAATTAGATACGATAATCCTTACCCCGAAATACCTTGCCATTCTCGAAATCAAAAATATTCGAGGAAAGATCTCTTTCCAAAGAAATCCGGACCAACTTATACGTGAAATCGACGATGAAATCACTGCCTTTAAATGTCCTGAGCAGCAGATCATACGCAACGCTCAAAAGCTAACTTTGCTATTAAACTCCCTCAAAATTCAGCTTCCTGTGAAAAACTTTATCGTCTTCGCTTCCACTAAAACTATTGTTGCACAACCTCCCAAGCAAGTAAGAGCAGTCATGGGCTGCGACATTGCAACTCATATCAATTCACTGAACGTTCTCCCGGACGTCCTACCCGTAAACAAGTTTAAACATCTTCTAAATTATTTCACAGTGAACGCCACCGAGTTTATACCAAAACCACTATCTCACATCTATCCTTTAAATTTGAAGGAGATAAAAAGAGGACTGCTATGCGCAAAATGCTTTCAATTTGTAGAAGGGAGCTGCTCCTCATGCGGTACCTAAAAAAAAACAATGCAACAGCAAGCATTAGAGGACTGGTTTTATTTATATAAGGAAACAATCTCCAACAAAGAGTGCATGGAATTTTTAAAGCTAAAAGACAAGCATGCTGCTTCCTATTTATTAAGGAACTCTAGATTATATCCCATTAATAATACGAAAAGTCGCTACTACGTCATCCAAAAGAAATAAAGATTCGCGAACGGGTAGTAGTTTGAGCGAAGATTAGGCAGGCTGTTCAGAGGGTTTGACATAGCAAGTCATAGTTTCAAACCATTCCCGGCCTGAGTCTCCTCCTGGAGATGGATTACGACAATCCGCGTCTCGTTTACTACAATCCAGCTCTACTTTACGACAATCAACTAGTTTTTTACTACAATCAATGATCAAACACTATTCCCGACTATGGATTACAACAATCACCTGCTCGTTTACGACAATCCAGCTCTACTTTACGACAATCAACCAGTTTTTTACTACAATCAATGGCCAAACACTATTCCCGACTATGGATTACAACAATCACCCGCTCGTTTACTACAATCCAGCTCTACTTTACGACAATCACTCTCTTTTTTACTACAATCCCTGCTCCAAGCTTACTCCCGAGTAATATTTATTTCCATCCCATGCGTACACAACAAAAACCCCCTTCCACAAGGGAAGGGGGGTAAGGGGGTTTCGATTTTCTTTATTAGATTACTGGTATTTTGACAGTTACTTTAAACAGATCTCCGTCTACTTCGGTTACCAGGCTTCCCCCATGTAAGTCTACAATAGATTGAGCAATGGCAAGGCCTAGTCCAGAGCCTTCTGTGTGACGGGATGTGTCTGCACGCTTAAATCTCTCCGTAAGCTCTGCCACATCATCGCCCAGCTCATATTTCGCGATATTTTTAAACACAAATACTGCATGGTCATCTAATTGGTCTAAATTTACATAGACTCTTGTATTTGGAAGCGAATACTTTAATGTATTGATAATTAAATTATCTAGAACTCTCCACCACTTTTGCCCATCTACATAGGACATGATTGGCTTGGAGCCTATAGTCATTCGATAATCTAGTCCTGATTTATCAATATCCTCCTGGTGCTCTGCAACTGCCTGCTGCAACAGCTGAGTTAAATCTACTTTACGTTTGTCTAACTCAATATTTCCCGAGGCCATTTTAGATACCTCAAACAAATCTTCAATTAATGTTTTTAACCGTAATGATTTCTTATCTAAAATCGCTATATACGAAGCTCGCTCTTCCTCCGTAATATCGGGATTTTTTAAAAGATCAGTGTACGTAATGATGGAGGTTAGTGGCGTTCTTAAATCATGACTTACATTAGTGATTAGCTCTGTTTTAAGGCGCTCACTTTTCACTTGCTCTATTTGAGAAGTTTGTACGCGTCCCCTTAAGTCATTCACATTAGATGCAAGCTTTGCAATCGGTGATCTTCCATTCACCTTAATTTCAGATCCATCATTGCCCTTTACCATCTCTTCGGTTTTTCCAATAATACGATTCAAATAAGCCATTCTAGATAATAAAATAAATAGAACAGGGATACCTATAAATAAAGTACAAGGAATCCATAATATGATTAGTTCTGGAATACTTGCCATTAAGACCGTACCCATTCCCCAGAAAAACACTACTACTAGCATGAGAATCGTTTGTACTCCAATCGATCGGCTTAGGAAAAAACCTTCCAATGATTTAATCCCATGAACTGTGAGACTGTTTTTCCAGTCTGCTGTACTTAACGATTCTTTTAGCCATGGAATTTGATAGAGAGTTGCTGCTGTTAAGATAACCGCAATAATAAATCCACCGATTGGTATATCATATCCTCCATAATGGAAAACAGAGAGCATTGCTTCTTCAGTAAATAAAATTGCTAGGAATCCACTAACAAAAATTAATACTATCTGAACATCAATTGGCAAGCTTTCATATTTTGCTCTTCCTTTTTCAAAAATGAAAGATTTACGATTCTTTCTCCATTGAAACACAAACAATACTGCTGAAAGAATCCCTACTACAATGACACTATAAAAAATTAGCTGTCGTGTTTTAAAGTAATTGTACTCATACGATCTATTTCCACTAAGCATACTTGCTTCTGATATGGCAATGGTACCTTCAAAGCGAGTATATCGACTTCCAAGAGTGTCACTTAGATCCCTATAAGCGCCGTCGTAATAATCTTCATTAATTGCTGGTGAATACGTGTTAGGCTCCTTTAAATAGCCATTATCACTAGAGTACACCTTCTTAAACGCCATTTTCTTTCCGATTGTTCCGTTTGTAAATACCTCTCCGGTTTCTACATTTTTTAATTCGTAGTTAAAATCATCTTTCTCATTTAATAAATGGTTTTTTGCTTTAGCTACACTTTGGAAATAAGCATCCACTTCTTCTTCTTTTTCTTTTCGGATTTTATCCTCTACGTACTCGTCGCTTTCAAAATTCTTCTTAATATCGGCTATCTTAGCATCCCGTTCTGCTATGAGGCTAGCTCTAACCGTGTTTTCTACATCCTTCTCCTGTGCCGCATCACCCTCGGCAGATGTCTCCTCTGTAGTTGTAGAGTTTATTCTATCCTCGTAGTTACGCTCTATAGAATAGATTTGATCTTCCAAATTTCCATAACGATTACGATGCTCTTCAATTTCACTAGAGGTAACTACTATATTTTTCTTTACTGCTTCTATATCTGGGACAGCCAACGCTAACGGAACAAGTGCAGATTCGAACTCGTCTAATTCTTGTTGAAAGCTAGAGCTATCGAAATAGTTTTTCCCTATATACTCTCTACCTAAATTTGTAAGAGTAATGAACGCACCAACGGCTATCACTACCAACACACTCAATAAAATTACTTTTCCTAGAGGGCGCTTCATCTCGCTCCTCCTTTCATTAATTCAACAATGTCTGTAAAGGTTCTGCTAATCTCCATGATTGGAATGAGCTGTGATGTACAATAAAATAAACATATTGCTCCGCAAAGAATAGCCCCTATTGAAAATAGAAAACTCCATTTACTTGTCGATTTTATAGCCAACTCCCCACACCACCTTTAGGTATCTCGGATTTTTAGGGTCTGCCTCAATTTTTTCGCGTATTTTACGGATATGAACAGCCACTATATTCTCCGCGTTGTAGGCTGGTTCATTCCATACTCGTTCATAAATATCATGAATAGAAAAAACTCGACCTGCATTGGTCATTAATAGTTCCGTTATTTTATATTCGATTGGAGTGAGCTTTACCGCTTCTCCTTCTACAGAAAGCTCCTTTGCCTCCTGATTTAAAATGAGACCATCCACTTCTATCACCGCTTGCCTGCCCTGATAAGTCCCTAGCTTTGTGTATCTTCTGAGCTGTGACTTAACTCTGGCTACAAGTTCCATAGGATGAAATGGCTTCGTTACGTAATCATCTGCACCTACAGACAATCCGTGAATTTTATCTGAATCCTCTGCTTTAGCACTTAACATAATAATTGGTATATTTCTTTGCTCTCGAATTTTAAAAGTAGCAGAAATTCCATCCATTTGAGGCATCATGATATCTAATACAATGACATGAACCTCGTTTTCCTCTAGCAACTCCAGTGCCTCTATCCCATTTCCTGCCTTCAACACACGGTAGCCTTCATTTTTTAAATAGATTTCTATTCCATCTCGAATGTCTTGATCATCATCGGTCACTAGTACAGTAAACTCAGGCATCTCTTGCTACCTCCTCACGTTTGCTTTCTTATGATTCTTATTGTAACCTTCATTTCTTAACATTCCAGCAGTATAATTCTGAAGAAAATCTTAAGAAATTATTTTGTTTATTTATATATTGTTGCACTATAAGGTTTTTGTAAGCTTAACTAAATTATCGGCATAATAAAGTACATTCAAAATAAAATGAAAATTTTCTTTTCACTCCCTCTAATGAATCAAAAAATCCACCTACCTTTTTACAGGTTGGTGGATTCATTACATGTTTCTTCTATAGTAGTGCAAAGCTCTAGGTCAATGTCCTGGTAACTTATATCGCTAATCCGTTCTATATAAGAATTCACTACTTCACCAGAATATTTTTCAAATAATTCATTTACTAATTGATCTAGCTCTAATTGTTCCTTCGTTTTGCTCATGATTAGCAACTCCTTAGTCCATAATTGTTATATCTACAATTTCTTCTAGCTTAATAGGTATTAAATAAAATGGATCGTGAAGATGAATTGTCCTATGCTTTACATCTATTTCTTCAATAGTACCCCTGTTATAAATATAGTGACCATTTTTCCAGCGTTTGATCTTCGTATCACCTTTAGACGTATAGGCTAACTCAAGCGTCTCTGAGATTATGACATAATCGTAATCGGTTAATACTGGCTTAGGCTCTTTCTTTACCTCTTCATAATACTCACGAAGTAGTGAGACATGTTCTGGAAGCATCATAGATGTCCCCCATTTAATATTTCGACGAGGATCTAAAGGATATTTAGATTTTTTAATCCCTTCAAAAAATTTATCATGAATATTCATATAACCTCACGTTCCTTTTGGAGAACGGGAACAAATGCTAACACATTTTCTATTTTAAAGATCCTTTTCGTACCTCTTAAAAAGCAATAAGCCTGGAAGGAGTCCTTAGAGACACTTAGCACCTTAACTCGTCTCTTACTGATTTCCCCATTGTGTTTCATGTAAATCATTTCAGATAACTGATTGGCTTTCATTGACTTCAAAATTATTATGCGCACATTTGTTCCCTCCTATTACTTTTTAGTATACGAACATTTGTTTGTTTTTACAACTTGAAATTTCAGGAAAATGAAATTTTAGCAAACAAAAAAAACGCCACTATGGGCGTTGAAAATATTTCAAGTCACTCTGTTTAGTTATCCATCTACTTTTTATATTTTTCGTTCAAATCATTAATTACTTCAATGGCTTCCTCAACATGCTCGACATCAATAACTTCAATATTTAACTTTAACTCTCTTTGAAGGGTCTCTGCTTCTTTTGCATTTTCGCTCGGTATAATCATAAAAGGAAAATCATATTTTTTAACATTTTGTAGTTTTTCTCTCAAACCTCCAACAGCTAAAACATTTCCCTCTGCATCAATGGCACCTGTAATAGCCAAACGTAGCCCATTTTGTAATTCACCTTTTATAATGAGTTCAGTTAACAGCAAGCTTAGCCCTGCACTGTCTCCTATCCCTTTATCATGCTTGAAATATTCTGTAAGCCTTGCTTCTTCTTTACCAAAGTACAGTTTTAAGTTCTCTCTCATCTCTTCCTTCGGTGTTTTTTTAAGTTGTAGCCATTCAAATATTGTCCTGTTCTTATTTTCGTAAAGAATCTCGTTCCTTACTTTAGTAATTGTTATGACCTCTTGATCAGGGTACTTCCTTAAATACTCCTGAGCCTCCTGTTTGCTTTCCATGTTATCTAAATTTTTGTAAGAAATAGCTACTATAAAGATTCCTGAACCTTCTACTGTCTGTCTTGGTTCTATATATAATTTTGCTACGTATGTTTTTGTAACGAACCCTAGAAGCGGAAGCTCATAACAAAATAGAAGCAATAGGATAACTAGAGAAATAGTAAGTTGTTGTTTGGTCTTCTGTTTTCTTCGAAATATGAAGATGGAGATAGTTAGCATAAATAAACTAAGGAGCAGTAAAACTAAATACGAGATACCATCTATAGCGTCTCGAAGGAATACACCTAGTACTAGAAGATAAAAAACGATTGTTATAATGATGGGGATGACATTTAGTGATCGAGTATAATTTTTCGATATAGCGGTCCAGCTCCTTCTTAAAAGTCTATACTAGTAAAGGGAAAGATCCTTTGTTAAGTTATGCATATGATTATGTAAGTAATGATATTCTTTTTCATCAAATGCTATATAAGGGGCTCAATTACGTAATAGCGTTTCACAGATAAATTTAGAATCTATATTTGATTTGTAAGACGGATAATATCATATTGGGCAACCCACGAAAATCCGTCCGAGTAGAAATCATTTATTTAATTATTAGAGGTAAATACTTACTTTCAAAGACTTTAAACAACAAGTCCAGGATACAGTAAGAAATAAAGGATTTATAACACATTTAAATTCCATTATAATCCTATTAAAGCAACTTAACTATCACTTTTTCGTATATCTGAAACTTTCTGGAACAAAAACGGTCTAATATTCTAAAGGAGTGAACAAAATGAAAAAAATGTTTTGGAGTATGTTAACTATTTTTACAATCTTATTCCTTGCTAGCTGCGGAACTAATAATGATAATGACCCAACAACAGGCAGTGAAGAGCAAGAAAAAGAAGCAAAGGTCTCTACCCAATTAAATGTTGATGCTAATGGAGAAGCAATGCTCCTTATTAAAAACCCTGCGGATAATGAAATGACACTAACCTTTCCAAGCGGACAGGAGGTAGAGTATCAACTACTAGATCAAGACAAAAATGTCGTGTATACGTATTCTGCCAATAAAAACTTTACACAAGCAATTCAGGAAAAGAAACTAAAGCCTAATGAAGAGATTTCCGTTAAGCTTGATTTGGAAAATGAACTAGCAGAAGTACCTGCCGGAAAGTACAAACTGGTTGTTTGGTCTATGGCATCTGAATTGAGCGATCAAAAGGTTGAATCTGATTATGAATGGGCTGGAACTGAGCAAGCAGAAGAGAGTGCACCTCCTACAGAAGGAAATAGTAAAATTACTCTTTACCGTGAAGATGCCAATGCAGAATTTGTAGAGCCTTACGAGGTGGAAATTGATCCATCTGAAGATAAAGTGAAGCAAATATTTGAAGAAATTGACGCAACAAATGTAGGATTACTAGAATATCGTTTTGAGAATGACGAGAAAAAACTAGTTCTAGTAATGGATAAGGCAACAGAAAATATTCAAGGGACTGCTGGAGAATATCTATTTTTAGGCAAAGTCCTCCATTCTTACTTTGAAAACTACCCTAAATTAGAAGAAATTGATTTTGTTAAAGAAGATGGTACACCTGTTGAACTATCACATATGGGAGCTGTATCCACCTTCACACGCGATGAGCAATATACAAAACCGAATTAAAAATAATACGCTTTGTTCAAGTTATTGGTTGATGACTAACCATTCTTTTTTTATAGTGACTGTAAACATAAACAAAGGAACTTTCAAATGGCTATTAAGAACATAAATAGATGATAAAATTAGGTTTGGTGACAGTTTTTTAGCTTTGTTTATGCGTGTAAATTGATTAGCGCTTTATCGATGCTAAAGCTGTTCCATTTATTGATTGGAACGCCAGACGGCAACTCCTACGGGATGAGTGAGACAGATAAGCCATCACAACCACGCGCGTAAGTGATTGTGATGGCTTATCCCTCACCCCGAGGAAAGCGTCCGGCTGGGGCGAAAAATCAATTCTACTCTCTGATTTAAGATTTCTATGCATCATAAATCAACCCTACCCTTTAACATAGCCAAATAATAAAAGAGCTTGGATCACCTCCAAGCTCTTTTTCTAGTTTATTCACTTCTATCATTCAGACAACGTTCACATTCAAATAATGGAGATTCGACTTGCTCTTGGATGACGCATCCACATTCGCGACAAATCTTTGGATTTTTTTCACTCGTTGGCTTATTCATTCCAATCACCTCCTATAATTTTGCATAGCCTGGAATAGTTAAAAATTCAATGAAGTTATCCTCTTTCACTAATGTCAAAAATAGCTCTGCTGCTTCCATATATCTACCGGTCAAATAGATGTCATTACCGAAGTCAGCTTTTAACTTCCCAAGCTCCTCAGTTAGTACCTGCTCTACAAGTGGCATTGTAATTTTCCGCCCGTCCTCAAGCTTTCCTTCTGGATGTCGAACCCATTGCCATACTTGTGTACGAGAAATTTCTGCAGTCGCTGCATCCTCCATCAGGTTGTTAATAGGTGCAGCCCCGTTACCTCGTAGCCATGAAGCAATGTATTGAACTCCAACGCTACAGTTTAGACGGAGTCCTTCTTCGGTGATTGTTCCAGTTGGTACTTCGAGTAGGTTGTCTGCAGTTACCTGAACATCCTCTCGTTTACGGTGGATTTGGTTAGGGGTTGGCATATATTCGTCGAATTGCTCCCAAGCGACTGGTACAAGTCCAGGATGTGCTACCCAAGTTCCATCGTGTCCATCCGAAGCTTCTCTTTTCTTGTCTTCTCGAACTTTTGCAAATGCTGCCTCGTTTGCTTCCTCATCATTCTTAATAGGAATTTGTGCTGCCATTCCCCCGATAGCTGAAGCATTGCGTTTATGACAGGTTTGAATACAAAGCTGTGTATATGCTCTCATAAATGGTGATGTCATAGTTACTTGGCGACGGTCAGGTAAAATAACCTCTGGTTGGTTGCGAAGACGTTTGATGTAACTAAAGATATAATCCCAGCGTCCACAATTTAAGCCTGCAGAATGATCTTTTAATTCGTATAAAATCTCATCCATTTCAAACGCAGCCATGATTGTTTCTATAAGCACCGTGGCTTTGATCGTTCCTTGTGGAATCCCTAGCTTCTCTTGCGCAAAGATAAAGATATCATTCCACAGTCTTGCCTCTAGATGACTTTCTAGCTTTGGCAGATAAAAATATGGGCCTGTTCCGCGCTCGATCGCCTCTTTCGCGTTATGGAAAAAATATAATCCAAAGTCAAAGAAGCTACCAGAAATCGGCTTACCATCTATATGAATATTCTTCTCCATCAGATGGAGGCCACGAGGACGAACTAATAACACTGCTGTTTCATCCTTTAAGTGATAGCTTTTACCAGTCTCAGGCTGCGTATAAGAAATCGTCTTTCTTACTGCGTCTCTCATATTGATCTGACCTTCAATCATATTCTCCCATGTAGGAGATGTTGCATCCTCGAAGCAGGCCATGAATGCTTTTGCTCCAGAGTTTAGGGCATTAATAACCATCTTTCGATTGACTGGTCCAGTAATCTCTACTCTTCTATCCTGTAGATCCTCAGGGAGCGGAGCTATTGTCCAATCCCCTTCTCGAATATGTTTTGTTTCTGTAAGAAAATCTAATTTTTCTCCATTGTCTAGCCTTTCCTGGCGGTCTCGCCGAGCAATGAGTAAATCCTTTCGTCGGTCATCAAATGTCTGATGAAGAGAAGCAACGAATTCCAAAGCTTCCGGTGTTAGAATCTCATGCATTCCTTCCACGTCTTTACCAACAATTTCAATCTTTTTTTCAGTTATTTGTTCCATTCCTTTACCCTCCCATTTCTTCAATGATCAAGCAAACTGAGCTGTTTCAGTTGAACCTTTCATGGCAGTCGTAGAGGAAGTACCACCGGAAACGACTTGAGAAACCTCATCAAAGTATCCAGTACCAACCTCACGCTGATGTTTGGTAGCAGTATACCCCTTTGATTCGTTTGCAAACTCTGCCTGCTGCAATTTGGAGTATGCAGCCATCCCTTTCGTTTTGTACTCATGAGCAAGCTCAAACATACTGTGGTTCAATGAATGGAATCCAGCAAGTGTAACGAATTGGAACTTGTAGCCCATCTTACCTAGCTCTACTTGGTACTTAGCAATCGTCTCTTCATCTAAGTTTGCCTTCCAGTTAAACGATGGAGAACAGTTGTATGCAAGCATTTTATCTGGATATTGAGCATGAATTGCATCCGCAAATTGCTTTGCTTCCTCTAGGCTCGGGTGGGAGGTTTCGCACCATACTAGATCTGCATATGGAGCATAAGCCAATCCACGAGCGATTGCTTGTTCTATACCAGCCTTCGTACGATAGAAGCCCTCTGGAGTTCTTTCTCCTGTGATAAATTCATGGTCACGAGGGTCAATATCGCTTGTCACCATATCTGCAGCGTCTGCATCTGTACGTGCGATTAAAACAGTAGGAACACCAGATACGTCAGCTGCTAATCGAGCTGCCACTAGGTTACGGATAGCATTTTGTGTTGGAAGAAGTACTTTACCTCCAAGATGTCCGCACTTCTTTTCTGATGCCAGCTGGTCTTCTAAGTGAACGCCAGCTGCTCCTGCTTCAATCATTCCTTTAATTAGCTCAAATACGTTCAGTGGGCCACCAAAACCTGCTTCAGCATCTGCGATAATTGGTGCGAACCAGTCAAACTCATCCTCACGACCTTCAGCCTGGTCAATTTGGTCTGCTCGCTGAAGCGCTTGGTTTATACGCTTCACTACTGCTGGAACGCTGTTTGCCGGGTAAAGACTTTGGTCTGGATACATTTGACCGGAAAGGTTAGCATCAGCTGCTACCTGCCAGCCACTCAAGTAAATCGCTTGTAGTCCTGCTTTTACCTGCTGTACTGCCTGGTTTCCAGTTAAAGCTCCTAAAGCATTTATAAAATCTTCTTTATGAAGGGAATTCCATAGACGTTCTGCTCCCTTGCGCGCTAATGTATGCTCGATTTGTAGTGATCCACGTAGCTTAATAACCTCTTCTGGAGTGTAAGGACGTTCTATTCCCTTCCAACGGTTATCCTCTTCCCATTGCTTTCTAAGCTCTTCTACTTGCTGTTGTCTTTTTGTCATTAATGAACACACCTCTCTACAATTTTTTGATAATTAAAAATATGTCTTTTTTACTGTATCATAACAGCGCCTTTTCTTGTAATCTAATATATAACAGAATGGTTTATTCTGTATCGGTTTTTGGATAAGATACTTTTTTTCAAGGACGAAAAAGAAATAAGGCAGACGAATGGTAAAAAAGAACTTGGAGGTGTATGAATGGAAATAACGAAAGACCAATTAAAGAGATATAGCAATCTTTTAGAAGAATGGATTCCTAAAGAGGCTTCCATTGCCATTGCCGTTAAAGACCAGTACATCTATTATTATGCCGGCGAGCATGACCTAGAATTGCAGGAAGGACAGAAGGTACAGCCAGGAAGCATAGCTGATTTAGTTTTTAAAAATGGCTGTCGAACAGAAGCTGTATTAGACGACAATTTGTTTCAAATTCCTTACTACGGAGTAGGCTATCCTATCGAGATTAATGGTGAAAATGCTGTATTAGTTGTTATACTCCCACCCAAGCATGCTGTTTCAAAGCAATCGCTGGTTCGATTTCTTACAGGAAAAAAAGAAGATGAATGGAAGCCTGTACCTATTGAAAAAATAGAATACCTGGAAAGCTTGCAAAAAAAGATTTGGTTTTATGCAGAGGGTGAGGCTTATAAAACGACTATCCCTTTAAAGGATCTTCAAAGAAAATTGCCTGATGATTTCATAAGAATACATCGTTCTTATATCGTTAATATCTCATTTATCGATCGAATCATTCGAGACTTTTCCTCCAATTTATTAGTTGTATTGACCGATGATACAGAATTGCCGATTAGCCAATCTTATATGGCTGAGGTGAGGGCTGTTTTAGGATTTTAAAAGAAGAGGTCTTAAGCCTCTATCAATAGACATAAATAAAAGAGCTACCATTTTAGGGAAGCTCTTTTTAGGTTGCCAAATACCATTTGTTTTCTACAAACAACTTCTTTATTATAAAAATAAGTAAACTGACGGAGGATAATCATGGAAATTCTAAATACGTATATAGCAGCCACGAACACGCATGACTTTGAACAGGTCCGTAAAGTATTGCACAACAATGCCGTTTACTTTTTCTCCGATCAAACCTGTACTACTCATCAAGAGATACAGAATTACTTTGAAAATGCTTGGACGGTTGTAAAAAATGAAAACTATGAGGCTCGGAATGTCCATTGGCTCCATCAAGGTGAAGACTCAGCGACATGTATCTATACCTATTTTTATGAAGGGTACGTGAATGGTGAGTATGTTAATGGAGAAGGCAGAGCTACAAATGTATTCGTAAAGAATGAAGGAGATTGGAAACTCATTCATGAGCATTTAAGTGACAAACTATAAAAAGAAAGGAGAAATTTGATTGATGAACACGTTTCTTGCAATTATCCCTTTAATTCTTTTCTTTGCATTCTGGTGTTTTGTTATTTGGTTTATCATTACATTAGTTCTTTCGAATAAAGAGCGTAATGAATTATTAAGAGAGATTTCTAGAAAGCTCGATAACCTACCCCATTCTAACAAGGCAGAATAAAAAAGAGAGGGTAATTACTCCCTCTCTCCAGGCTTTGGTAATGGTAGTGTATTTTCTTCCACATGGCTTTCTGAGCCTTCCATAGCATCTGTATCATATACATGTAATTGATATGTGAAAGTATCATCGTTGTTCACCTTTATAGACATAACTTCTTCTTTGTTAGTTAAATCTGTAATAATTGACTTCACTTCATTCTTCCCTATGTCTAACACGTACAACTTTCCACCAGCGGTCACCATCCCGTACCCCTAGTCGATTGTCGTAATCAATGAGACTTTATTTCAAATGGCTGCTCCCTCCATATGAATTGTGTGGAAATTGTGTGTGACACAGGGACAATTATACCTTCTAAATTATGCCTTTAGCGTAATCTTATTAAATTTAAACAATAAGGTTATACTAACATTCATTATAAAATGGACAATAATAGGCACCAATAAATTATCTGTATAAAAATAACACCAGCCAAAAACTAGACTCGGAACTGTAATATTAAGGAGCATCAACGGTTTTTTATAGTACTGGACGTGAAATGCCACAAATAAAAAAGAAGTTAGTAAAATGGCTAGCCATCGATGATCGACGATTAAAAATAAAACATTTTGTATAATTCCTCGAAAAAGTAATTCTTCAAAAAGAGCAGCTAGCAACATAAACGAGATAATTTCTAAAACTGAACTATCTTGATAACTTTTATTCATTTCATCTATGTACTTTTCCGGGGTTAGATAAGTCAGTAGGACTCCGAATAGAGTTAAACTAAGCGAAGCCAAGATGATGACCAATATTATTTTTGAAGCTTCATTAAAGGCTAAGACAGCGCCATATGCCAAATAGCCTTCTAGTACCATAAATAAAAGAATAGCACTACAAAATAAATTTAAGCCGATATAAGCTGGAATCATACTCTTTAAATTCATTTTATTTATTTGTCCTTTCCTCACTTGAGCTTGTTTGGTTTGCTTGCTTTACTACCCAAAGTTAAAATGACGATACTCCCAAGCAACAAACCAATTCCTATCCACGATGTAAACCCTAAAATTTCTCCTACTACCACTACACCAAGCAGTGCAGCTGTAGTTGGCTCTGCTAGCGATAGTGTCAATGCAGAGGATGCTGGTATCTTCCGAAGACCCCACCCATACAAAACATATGCCACACTCGTTGTAGCCAAGCCTAAATAGACGATGATTCCCACGTTACCTGGATCAGCTAGCCAGCTTATGTCATAGATAAAGAAAAATGGCGTTAACAGCAACGCACTTAGTGAGAATGTCACTGCCACTACAGGGATGGCTTCTTCTTTTTGTAAAAGGGACTTGCTCGTAAGCGTATAAAAAGCAAATATAAGCCCGGCAACTAGTGAATATAAAATACCTACCGGATCGATTGTTACTTCACCCTTCGTCAAAAATAAAAACAGACAGCCAACAATTGCTAGCCCAGTAGAGAGCCCCCACACTTTTGTAGGTTTCATTTTTAAGAAAATCCATTCAACCACGCCAGAAAAAACAGGCGCGCTTCCGATAGCAACTACACTGGCAATGGCAACACCGGTTAATCGAACGGATGAAAAAAACAAAAGCTGAAACAAGGATATGCAAATAGCAGCATATAATGTCTGTTTCCAAGGCCAAGTATGAAGCTTTATTTTTTTTAGTAAAATCATAATGATTAATAGGGGAATGCCTCCGGTTGCCGATCGTCCAGCGCTAATAATAAAGGGATGGGCATTATCTGGTAAAAATGTTTGGGCCGTTCCTGTCGTTCCCCAAAGCATTGCTCCCAGTAATACGAATATGTATGGTATAACAGCCACTCTTTTCATCCTTTCTACTACAACTATTTTCTATGTGAGGACATTGAGTTACCTCCTTGTCTCCATTATACTAATAAATACGTAGGAGGGATTTGTACCATGTACATGACAGTAGAAGAAACAGCTGACTTCTTGTCGATGCCACTTGAACAAGTCAAAAGGTATATCGCCGATAAAAAGATACGTGCTGTCTTTGACGGAGAGCAATATGTTGTCAATAGTGCACAGTTCGAAACCCATTTAGAGCAAGTGGAAGAATTAAAACGTCAAATTGATGAGTGGCGCAATACTCCAATTCCAGAGGACATTGATGTAAAGGACGAGGACTAGCCATTCCAATTTATGCATATCAAACAAAAAGGACTTTTTCCGAAGGGAAATTGTCCTTTTTGATTTTATATTGTAATAAAAAAGCCTGCTCTCTTACCGATAATCTCTGCGTAGTCCTCAACCATCACACTAGCAGTAGGATACATCCCCGCTCCAGGACCTACTAGTGTAAGTGTCCCAATATAGTTTGTATCAAGAGAAACAGCATTATTTACTCCTTCTATTGCATACAACGGATGATCTGCTCCTACCAGCTGAGGCCCTACTGATGCATATAATTCTCCATTTTCATCCTGTTCAATTTCTGCTACATGACGATAACGAAGACCTTTGTCCTTAGCTTCACGTACATCCTCTAATGTAATTTCATCGATTCCTACTACACGTACATCGTCCCAATCTGGCTGTTTTCCAAATGCCAATGCGCTTAAGATCATTAGCTTGCGAAATGCATCCTGACCAGATATATCGTTGTAAGGATCAGCCTCTGCATATCCAAGCAGCTGTGCTTCTTTTAAGGCACTCTCAAATGGCGAATCCTCTATACGCATTTGCGTCAAAATATAGTTGGATGTTCCATTCAATATTCCTTGAATTTTCTTCACAGAGTTTACTTGAAGCAGGTTTTTTAGAGTCTTGATAATTGGCACCCCACCAGCTGTAGTAGCCTCATAGCCTACAAATACACCTCGTGATTTTGCGCGCTCCTGTAAGGGAATACTATATTTAGAGAACATGACTTTATTTGCAGTAATCACGTGACAGCCTTTGTCAATCGCTCTGCATAAATAGCTATATGCGGGCTCTTCGTTGACAATTGCCTCAAAAACTACCTGGAGTCCAGGAATATTCTCAATATCCTCAAAGTCGTCTGTTACCAAAACTCCTGGAGTTTCAGGTCTTTCTTTTGCTAAATTATTTATCAGGATTGCACAAATCTCAATATCCAACCCTAATGATTTTTTTAAGTCTTCTCTTTTTTCATTTACGATGTGATAAATCCCTTGGCCGACTGTTCCAAACCCTAAAATCGCTGCTTTTATTTTTGCCATGCTGTCTCCTCCAAAATGAATCTGTACAATTGAATATAAATAATCGCACTTGTGTAATATTTCAATAAATTTATTGACTATTTTACATATTGTAGACTATTTTTATTCATTATACAATAGGATTCTATCTAGAGAGGACATTTGTTTTTCTCAAAAGTACTTTTTCGAGTGCATTTTGTAAGTCTTCAACTGCCTCCAAGCCAACAGACAAGCGGATTAGATCCTCTGTAACACCTGATTTTACTAAATCCTCGGGAGTAAGCTGTTGGTGAGTAGTAGAAGCTGGGTGGATAATTAAGGATTTTGCGTCTCCTACATTAGCAACATGAGACCAAATTTCAATATTATCAATAATTTGTCTACCTGCTTCTCTGCCTCCCTTCACTCCAAATGTCAGAATAGAACCGAAGCCATTTTTTAAATACTTTTTAGCCAGCTCGTGCGTTGGATGGTTTTCAAGCCCTAAGTAGTTAACCCATGACACTTCCTCATTTGCATTTAAGTACTCTGCAATCTTCTGTGCATTTTCGTTATGTTTTGGCACTCTTAAGTGAAGTGTTTCTAGTCCTTGAAGAAAGGAAAATGCTGCCTCTGGGCTAAGAGTAGGACCAAAATCCCGAAGCAACTGAACTCTTAGCTTAATTGCAAATGCCACATTTGGTACGTCGATTCCATAACGTAGCCCATGATAAGTAACATCAGGCTCTGTAAATCCCGGAAATTTATCGGAGTTCCAATTGAAATTCCCTCCATCTACTACTACACCACCAATTGTTGTCCCATGTCCTCCAATCCACTTCGTTGCAGAATGTATAACAATGTTAGCTCCATACTCTATAGGATTTGAACCAAAAGGTGTAGCAAATGTGTTATCTACTAATAATGGAACTCCTACTTCATTGGAAATTTTTGAAACAGCTTCTACGTCTAGAACATTTAAGCTTGGATTTCCAATGATTTCTGCAAAGAAGCCTTTCGTTTTCTCTGTAACAGCTTTACGGAAATTTTCTGGGTCAGAGGAATCTACGAATTTTACTGTAATCCCATAACGTGGGAGTGTATGTGCAAATAGATTAAAAGTTCCTCCGTATAAATTTTCAGCAGCTATAATTTCATCTCCAGCTCCAGCAATGTTCAAAATAGAAAATGCTATGGCTGCTGCTCCTGAGGAAAGTGCTACTGCTGCTGTTCCTCCTTCCAGTAATGCAATTCTTTGTTCAAAAACATCTACTGTTGGGTTTGTGATTCTGGAATAGATATTACCAGTCTCTTTCAAGGCAAATAGATTTTGTGCATGCTCAGTGTTTTGAAATACATATGAGGTTGTTTTGTAAATAGGTACTGCTCTAGATCCTGTCACTGGATCAGGCGTTTGTCCACCGTGTAATAGAAGTGTTTCTTTTTGAAGATTAGTCATTTGAATTCCTCCGATTTAGTAGATTAGATGGATGCTGGAGGCCAGAGAGGATTATAGAACAGACAACTATAAAAACCCCTCTTCAATTAAGAAGAGGGGTCAAATTGATGACATGTTCCTCCTCTTATCTTCCAAATTCTATTAAAGAATTTGTAGGATTTAGCACCTTTCCAAGTTATAGAACTTGGTGGTTGCCGGACTTCTTAGGGCCTATTCCCTCAGTCACTCTTGATAAGAGTATTTGATTAGTATTCCATCTTGTTACACAGTATAAGTCTCCATATATTTAGATGTCAAGTCATTTTATAAAAATTCTGAAACTTCTTCTTTTTTTAATCGTTTAATATAATAGATAGAATAATTTTATAAGGGGTGTCATAGAATGGTTGTTTGGATTGTTAGCATTCTCCTAACAGGCTACATTATTGGTTCGCTACATGGATCTAAACTCGCTCAATGGATGAGTGGAGTTAATATAAAAAAAGAAGGCCTAAATAATTCCGGAGCATCCAATGCTACTGTCGTACTTGGCTGGAAGTATGGTGTTTTAGTGGGAGTCATAGATATATTAAAGGGTGCCATTATGATTATTGGTGTACGTGTACTTTCTGAGCAGTGGAGCTTGTTTAGTTCATCAGAGCTGGATCTACTTCTTTATCTAGCTGGTGCCGCGGTTATTTTAGGACACAACTTTCCAGTTTTCACAAAATTTAAAGGTGGGAAAGGCACAGCCTCCATCATCGGGGTTTTACTTGCATTACATTGGCCGGTAGGACTGGCTGGATTGCTTATATTAATCTGCGTTACACTTTTAACAGATTATTTGTTGATTGGGGTTTTGTTTTTTTACCTCATATTTTTAGGAGCCTCTGTCTGGACAGCAGATGGAACAGGACCAATCTTAATAGCAGGCTTCCTATTTTTAATGGCTTCCTTCTTACACATAGAGAATGTCCAACGATTAATACGGAACGAGGAAACAAAAATTTCCTCTGTTATAAAGAAAAAGAAGCCTTCGGTTTAAAGGAAAAGAGTGAGTTAAATGAGCAAAAAAAAGAGGTGGATTGTGGTCATTCCATTCATAATAATCGCATCGAGCGGATTAGGTATGTGGATGCTTACAAGTAAATGGCTCGAGGATGGGTTAAAGCCTAAGGCCGACGGTTCCAATGAGTATGCCATTGTGTTAGGGGCCAAGGTCAAAAAAGGGCACATCCCTTCTCTAGCACTTCTTTATCGTTTGGAAGCAGCACTAGATTATGCTGAAAAATACCCATCTGTAAAACTTGTTGTTACTGGAGGACAGGGACAAGATGAGGATATAGAAGAAGCTATAGTCATGAAGAACTATCTCGTAGAGAATGGAATTATGGAGAGTCGAATCATAGTAGAAGATCAATCTACCTCTACGTATGAAAACCTTTTATACTCTCAACAGCTTCTCCCTGACAGCGTTACCTCTGTCACAATTATTACGAGCGATTTCCATTTACAGCGAGCAAAAATTATAGCTGAGGGAATAGGATGGGACGCAGACGTGGTAGCAGCTAGGACACCACAAATTTCAGAGGCAAAACTACGTTTGCGCGAAAGAGCGGCCTTGCTAAAAACCTTTGTTTCCGGAGAATAACAAGGGAGGGATAAAAAAAGAAGAGTAGCTATGCTACCCCCTCCTTTCTCCCTCCCCCAGCTCTCGCTCATTTGCGAATTATAGGAAAGTTATTAACCCTCGACCAGTGCATAATATTTCAGAAGTTCACCTTCTAATTCAACGAGTAAAATAGGGCCTTCTTTTTCTATAGTAGAAAAAATATTTGAACCCACAGGGAGCTTATTCGACATTTCATCTTCAAAGTCTGTGTCTGAATCATTTCTTATTTTTATTTCCCCTACTTGCTCGCCTTTTGTTAAAGTTAGTTCCTCAACCCAGTCAATTTTAGTCTTATAAATCACACCATCGAGCTGAAAAATATCGGCTTCAGGGTCTAATGTTAAAACCTCTTCCGCATCAGGATTTTTAGTTTCATGAACTTCTATTTTTTCTGTGTTCAATGAATTAGAACATCCAACAGCAGTTAATAAAACGAAAATGATCAAACCCCAAAATAATGCAAGTTGTCTCACGTTATCCCCTCCTTACATTGTTAGACGGACAAGGGTGGAATAAGTTACCTTACCTACTCTCATTTGTTACAATTGCTGTTTAGTTGTCTAAGTGAATTTCCATTTAATTGGGTTGAATCAACTTTACCCCTTCACCCAATAAGCACTTCCATCATCTTTCCTATCTAAAAATCCGTATTCCACTAAATAACGTCTGAGAGTTACATGGTCATCGTATATGCTTTTTAGAATTTCATTTATTTCTTTCTCGCTATACTGCTTTTCCTTGTCAAATTGCTTAATAATTACTCGTAGTGTTGCAAGCTTTTGTTTTTCCTTTTTCGGAAACTTAATCATCCGACCACTTATTCCCTCTGGGAAGAATTTTTTCTCTACTTCTGCTTGTTCATCAGCTGTTATATTATAACGATCGTCTACCATCGTAGCGTTTTTATGAATTGGCAGGAAATTAGGGGCATGTCTGTCCTTTTCCTTCAACAGCTCCATCATTGTCAAAAATATCTTTGCTTGGCGTTCCTTTTCCTTCAAGATAAATCGATGATTTCGAATAGTCGAGGCACTCCCTATCTCTAACTCCTTTTGAATTTCTAAGTCACTTCTCCCTTCATAAAACAGTTGCAATAAGCTATTTTGATGGTCCGTTAAGCCAGTTAGCTTTTTGTTTAAGCCAATTAAATGATCAAATACAGAGTTATGTTGTTTCTCTATATGAAGCTTCATAAATCGCTCCGATTCATACAAAACATTATTTTCAGGATATATTAAGCCCTTTTCAACTTTCTCCCCACATAATAAACATTGATAGCATTCCTTTTCCTCCACATACCCTTTTTTCATCTCTTCCATAGATGCGTCTAAAAAATTTTCATTTACTTCCATAACAAACATAACCTCTTTTCGTTTGTAAATATACAAACATTTTATAATAATATCTATTTTAAATCAAACTAAATAATACTGTTGCAATTTATCTGAAAATAATAAACAATTAAAAGGAAGGATTACAAGAAAATAGGGGGAAATACATTGGTAACATTCAAAGAATACGAATACAAAAGACCAGATTTACAAGAAATGAAGACAGCTTTTCATAGTTTATTAGATAAAATGAAGGAAGCTTCTTCTGTAGAGGAGCAAAATTCAATAATTGAAGAGGTTAACTCGATTCGCAACAACTTCTCTACTCAAGCAAACCTTGTTTATATCCGAGCTTCTATCGATACAAACGATGAATTTTATCAAAAGGAACGCGATTTTTTAGATGAAATCAGTCCCGAGGTAGATGAGCTTGTCACAGAATACTACAAGGTTCTTGTAGCTTCCCCATACCGCAATGAGCTAGAACAAAAGTGGGGCAACCAATTATTTGATTTGGCAGACTTTCAGATTAAAGGATTCTCTTCAGAGTTAATCGGCTTAATGCAAAAGGAAAACAAACTAACCTCTGACTACTCTAAGCTTGTTGCATCTGCAGAAGTAGAGTTCGAGGGAGAAAAATATACACTAGCACAGCTTGGAAAGTTTACAGAATCTACAGAACGCGAAATAAGAAAGAAAGCTAGAGAAGCTTCTATTGGGTTTTTCCAAGAAAATGAAGCCAAATTTGATGACATCTATGACCAACTTGTTAAGCTACGTCATGAGATGGCAACTACTCTTGGCTACAAAAACTTTGTAGAGCTTGGTTATATTCGGATGAACAGAATCGACTATAATGCGGAGATGGTAAAAAAATTCCGTGACCAGGTTCGTGATTATATAGTTCCTCTTGCCAATAAGCTACACGAAAGGCAGGCTAAACGCATAGGTGTAGAGAAGCTTAAATTTTATGATGAACCACTTAACTTTTTAACTGGAAATGCAACTCCACAAGGTTCTCCTCAATGGATTATCGACAATGGAAAGAAAATGTATGAGGAGCTTTCTCCAGAAACAGCGGAATTCTTCCAGTTTATGATTGACCGGGACCTAATGGATTTAGAAGCTAAAAAAGGAAAAGAAGCTGGAGGATATTGTACATTTATCGATGACTATGAATCTCCTTATATTTTCTCTAATTTCAATGGAACATCTGGAGATATTGATGTGTTAACTCATGAAGCAGGTCATGCTTTTCAGGTTTATACAAGTAGAAATATCGGGATACCGGAATATATCTGGCCAACGTTTGAATCCTGCGAGATCCACTCGATGAGTATGGAATTTTTCACTTGGCCATGGATGGAGCTTTTCTTCAAGGACCAAACAGAGAAATATAAATTTGCCCATCTAAGTAGTGGTCTTCTGTTCCTTCCTTACGGCGTGGCAGTAGACGAATTCCAGCACATTGTATATGAAAATCCAGAAATGACACCAGCAGAAAGAAAAGCAGCATGGAGAAAAATTGAGCAAACGTACCTCCCTCATCGTGATTATGATGGAAACAGTTATTATGAGGCTGGTGGCTTCTGGCAGCGCCAAGGACATATATATGCTAGTCCTTTCTATTACATCGACTATACGTTGGCACAGATTTGTGCATTCCAATTTTGGAAGCGTTCAAGAGAGGATCGTGACTCTGCATGGAAGGATTACTTACACCTTTGTAAACTAGGGGGCTCTATGTCCTTCACTAAGCTAGTAAAAGAAGCTAATCTCATTTCTCCTTTTGAGGAAGGATGCGTCGAATCTGTAATTGGTACAATTGAGGATTACTTAAACAGCGTAGATGATGCTTCACTTTAATTTTAGAAATAAGGAGTTTATAAGTTATGATTAACCCAGCAGGTTTTTGGATAAGAGTTGGGGCAGGTCTATTAGATGGAATTATTATCGGTATACCATTGGCAATTATTAGCTTACTTTTGTTCGGAGAAAGTGATACTTGGTTTACGACCATAGGACAAAACTTTTATACTTTTATCTTGCCTATTTTATGGGCAGGATACACAATAGGCAAACGAATTGTGGGAGTACGAATCGTTAAAGTAGACGGGTCTAGTGTAGACGTTTGGACGATGGTAAAAAGAGTTATAATAGCAGGAATTGTCTATGGGATAACTTTGGGTATTGGTCTAATTGTGAGCTGTTTTATGGTCGGTTTACGCGAGGATAAGAGATCCCTTCATGATTTTATAGCTGGTACTTATGTAACTCATGATTCGCCTTATTCATGAGCAGTTAACTTAACCAGCAGGATCTTGCTTCCTCTCATCCCTACTGTGTTTTTGACACTAATGAAAAGTAAAAAAGATGGTCGTGATTCTCTTCACGACCATCTTCTTTTATCTATCCTTATTTTTTAAAGCTTTGTTAAAGTTATTGGTTGATTTTGGACTAACAATTCTTTTTAATAGTGACTGCAAACATAAACAAGGAACTTTCAAGTGGCACATCACAACCACGCGCATAAGCGTTAGGTGATGGCTTATCGCTCACCCCGAGGAAAGCGTCCGGCTGGGGCGAAAAATCAATTCTACTCTCTGATCTAAGATCTTTTTGCATCATAGATCAACCCTAACCTTTAACATAGTCTATTTTTAATAACATTTTTTAGCCTATACTCTCATACAATAGCAGGTAATTCATAGAAGATAACGAATGTAAGTATAAAGGGGTGTTATTATGTCAAGTAAAATATTAGCAATTACAATTGCGATTATGGGAATTATTTATATATTTTTGATACCTCATGATCCGGTTGGTATTAAAATAACGTTCAAACTTATTCCTATGCTGCTTATTATTCTTTTTGCAAGTGTTCAACCACCTGGTTTACCCAAGAGCTACAAGACACTTATCATATTAGGATTATTTATATGTATGCTAGCAGACGGACTAATTTATTGGTTTATTATTGGTCTCATCACATTTTTAATAGGACATATCGTTTATATTTTTGCGTTCAGAAGAATAAAGAAAAACACAATCCCTAAGTGGGCAGCAGCTTTGTTACTTCTTTATGGGCTTATTATGATTATTTGGATTGCAGGCACCTTATGGACTGAAGGAGAATTTGTTTTAGTAGTTGCTGTTGTTCTGTATATAGGTGTTATTTTAACTATGGGCTGGCATGCATTACAGACAGGTAATAGGTTCGCCATAATTGGTGCCATCTTATTTATATTCTCTGATTCCATCCTAGCGATTAATAAGTTTATAGTAGCTATCCCTTATGAGCATGCACTTGTAATGCTCTCCTACTATGGTGCACAATTTCTCTTCTCATACAGTATATTTTCGCATTATTCCTCAACACGGAATAATCTGTTAAAATAAATATATGCTTTGCATATTGGAGGAGATTTTATCATGAAAGAAATTCTTATCGATCGATTAACTAGATACGCTAAAATAGATACACAATCCAATGCCGCTAGCTCTTCTTGTCCTTCTACTGAAGGTCAGTGGGACTTACTTCATTTATTGGAGAAGGAATTAGCAGAACTTGGGATGGAAGAGATCACATTAGATGATAATGGATACTTGTTTGCCTCTCTACCAGCTAACACAAATAAGGAAGTACCTACAATCGGCTTCTTGGCACATGTGGATACAGCAACAGATTACACAGGAAAAAATGTAAATCCTCAGCTAATTGAAAGCTATGACGGACGAGACATTCAACTGAATAAGAATACTGTTATGTCAATTGCAGACTTCCCTGAATTAACAAAGTACGTTGGTCAAACACTAATGACTACAGATGGATCGACCTTATTAGGAGCTGACAACAAAGCAGGTATAGCTATTATCATGACTGCTATGGAATACTTCCTTCAAAACCCCGAAGTAAAACACGGGAAAATTCGTGTGGCCTTTACGCCTGACGAGGAAATAGGTCGCGGACCACATAAATTTGATGTAGAAACATTCGGAGCTAAATACGCGTACACAATGGACGGAGGTCCACTTGGAGAACTGCAATATGAGAGCTTTAACGCTGCTAGTGTTAAAGTTACTACCCATGGGAAAAGTGTACATCCTGGCTCTGCTAAAGGAAAAATGGTGAACTCCATTACGATGGCAACTAAATTCCAATCCCATATGCCTGTGGATGAAGTTCCAGAAAAAACTAGTGGGGACGAAGGTTTTATTCACTTGATGTCCTTCAACGGGGATGTAGAAAAATCAGAGCTAGGCTACATTATTCGTGATCACGACCGCCAAAAATTCGAAGCTAAAAAACAACTGTTTCTAGATGTTGCAGAAAAATTTAAAGCTGAATACGGAGAACACGCAATCGTGGTGGATGTAAGAGATCAATATTATAATATGGGTGAAAAAATTACACCTGTTATGGAAATTGTAGATATTGCTAAGGATGTTATGATTTCTTTAGACATAGAACCATTAATTATCCCTATCCGTGGCGGGACAGATGGCTCTCAGCTTTCCTTCATGGGTATGCCAACACCAAACATCTTTACAGGTGGAGAAAACTATCATGGGAAATATGAGTATATCTCTATAAATGCAATGGAAAAAGCTACAGAAGTAATGAAAGGGATTATTCAAACCTTTGAAAATAAAGCATAACTAAGCTATAGATAAAAGAGACACTTGCCATATTTAGCGAGTGTCTCTTTTACCGTTTTAGCATATCTTATTACACTGTAGCTTCTGTTACTGGATTTCTTTCTGCAATGTAGCGAGATACATGCTTGTAGCTGACAGCAAATACGATAAATGTCAGTACAAGGAATGCCACTAAGCAAATTAGAAGTACAAAACCATTTGCCAGCATAAACCCTGGATCTCCTAAAGAAATAACGGATTTAAGCCCTGCATTAGAATACGTTAGCGGTAAGAATTTACTAAGCGCTTGTAAGTTCTCCGGTAACATAGGTATTGGTAGGTTCGAGCCTGTTGTAGATAATTGAAGAACGATGAATGCAAGAGCAATAAATCGACCAATATTACCTCCTAATGCTATCAAGAAGAATACAATAGACATAAACGCTAGACTTACAAAAACAGTAAACAGTATAAATAATCCCGCATTAGTAACCTGAAGTTTCAAGAAGAATAATGAAAATAAAGATACTAATAAACCTTGAGCAACTGCAAATAATGAAAGCTGCATAAGTTTACTTGCATACCAGCTAAATAATGAACCTGGCAAAGTAACTGGTCTTTTGAAATCAACGATAAAAGATAAGATTAAAATTCCAACAAATAAAGCTAAAGAAATAATATATGGGGCTGTAGAATCACGGTAATAATTATAGCTGTTCACCGTCTCCCCCTTAAAACTAACCGGATTAGAGAATTTAGCTATATTAGCTTCACTCACCTGAATACCATTTACTTGTTCCGCTCCACCTGCTAAGCCAGTTTGAAGCTCTTGGCTTCCAGATTGCAATTGATTTGCACCATCGTTTAGTGATGTTACCCCTAAAGTCATTGTCTCCCAACCAACTGCTACAGTTTGGTTACCATCACTAATTTGTGTAAGCCCTGCCTTTAAATCAGTAACTGCATTGCCAATCTTCGTCCAAGAACTTGCAACAGTGGCATTCCCATTAGCCACTTGATTTGCTCCTGTTTTAAGTCGATTGATCCCAGCATTAGCTGCCGTTTGTCCTTCTACAAGTTGATTGATCCCAGCATTCAGCTGCTTAGACCCTGTGGTAAGCTGAGTCGCTCCAGCAACTAAAGCGTCAGCACCCTGCTTTAATGGTTGAACTTGCTGATCAAATTGAGTGAGACCTTTTGAAATTGCATCACTTGTACCTACAAGCGTCATAAATTCCACATCTTTTGCAAGCTCAGGATGTTTTGCTAAATAACCCTTCAAGCCTTCCGTAAGATTTTGAGATCCTCCTGAAAGCGTTTTCGTAGATTCTGTCACTTTAGCAATTCCACCTGCTAACTGCTCTGCCCCTGGTTTCAACTGTTTTTCTAAGCCTGCAGATAATGTGGAACTGCCTGTGTTAACAGTCTTTAAACCATTCAATACCTGGTCAGATCCAGCTTTTAGAGAATCTAAGCCTTGCACAACCTCTTTTGATCCTGCAGCCAGCTTTTTAATGTCATTCTCTCCGCTTTTAATCGAGCTAAGTAATTGGCTAGCTCCATCCTCAGCAGTTTTAGCTCCAACTGCAAGCTTCTGAACATCTCCTGATTTTTCGTTTAAAGATTGTAGCAGTTGACTTGTACCTGCCGAAAGACTTGTTGTACCCTCATACAATTTGTTAGAACCATCAGCACCGGAAGCAAATCCATTAGAAATATCACCAAATCGTGCGAATAATGTTTTGGTGTAGGTTTCCGTAATTTTGTTTCCTAGCTGTTCACGAATTTTTTCTGTAGCACTTTTCGTCACCTGTGAAGCCATGAAGTTCAAGCCTTCATTTTGTGTATAAATTATTTCTGCTACCTGTGGATTAGCATCTAGCACGGTTGTTACCTTGCTAGAAAAGTCCTCTGGAATCTCAATCGTCATATAATACTTCTGACTCTTGAGTCCTTTTTCGGCTTCCTCTTTCGATACAAAATCCCATCCTAATGCTGGATTTTGCTTCAAATCTGCCACTAAATCATTCCCCACGTTTATTGGGGCTCCCCCTGATTCAGCACCTGCATCATTATTAACAAACGCTACAGGTAAATTATCTAGATTGTCATACGGATCCCATGTAGCAGATAACAACACTGCTGCATAGACAATTGGAATTAGCAAAACTCCAATGAGTGAAAATAATACCCCTTTTTTCTCTGTTAGCTTGGATAATTCCACGCCCAACAATTTGAACGCACCCATACATAACCCCCTATTTTAAATTAAAAAAATGTAGAAACAAAAAATGAATACTCATTCATTTTTATTCCTACATTAATTATATTTTAAATTTTTAGATTTTTCATTATTTTTGTTAAATAGTAATTTTAGACAAAAATTATCAAAATTTCACTGTTCAACAATATACTGATCCAAAGCACGGCTTACACTCTCTACAAAATTACCGCCAGCTCCCCAATCAAAACGCATAAATGCTCCTGCCCCACCACCAGAGGCTACTGCATGAACCTTGGTAAATTCCTCCAAATTGTCTAATGTGATAGTTAAAGATGCTCTATTACTTGTTCGATAATAGAATTTTTCTATTACACAAACAACTATCTCTTGGTCTCCTACAGAGCGCTTATATACGTCTAACACCTTACCAGATATAGATCCTGTGACAATTGATTGTTCTATTACCCTTAATGCCTCAATAGGTGTAATATCCACATAAAAATCTCGCACGTCTTTCATAATAACCGCCCCCTTTCTAACTTCTACGGTGCGGAAGTTAAAAAGTTCCATGTCACAAGGCATTATTACATGATTAATAATTGGTACAACGCAAGATTCTTAAACGATTTTACCTTATGCTATATGCTCTTTTTTGCATGGGAGCACATCTGATGCATGTCCCAATTGATTGGATGTACAGAGAAGATAATTCCCATTTAGAATGGCCGCCGAAGTCTCAATAAATACATGTGATAAATTTGTAAATCCTTATTTTTGTATATTATTAATAATGACTGATAAATTACACATAATAATTTCATACTATCAATTATTTAATTTTTCCTATTTTAAATTTTCCACGATTATTTCTTTTTAAACTTTTATAAAAATATAGGTTCGTCCACCAAATATTCCTATTCCAATACCTGTAGGCTGTTCTCCGTTACAGCGGACGCTCTCTATTTATTGATAGTTACCTCGTAGCCTTGTTTTATCTCATAAAAAAGCGGCATCCATGCGGATGCCGCTTTACAAGGGACGAACTTAACGTTGAGGGGGTTAAGTCGTAATAAATACTCAGCTGTACTTTGGAGAAAAGTTGCTGGTAAGAACCTTCTCTATTGAGTAAGCTCTATACGATAATGATAATCATTTTCAATTAGTGTGTCAACCATTTTTATTAATGTAATTTTTTACTTACCCAAGTTAAGTTTTACTTACTAATTGTTTTGGCAGTCGATTAATGGGGTGAATGCTTCTTTCTTTCCCATAGAAAGCGTTCGCCAGTGAGGAAATCGAAGTTACACACCTTTGAATAGAGGTTTGTTCGTTGTACTCCCCTTCTACTCGTTTGCCAATAACTTTATTGTAAAACTAAAATGCATATTCCTTTTAGCTTCGGGAATAGCTAATAACAATCCCCAAAAAAAAGGAGTGAGAAAGAATGGATCGAAAAATAGACAAACAAGTGGAAGTAGCATTAGAAAGCTTCAGTACAGACGAAAAAAATAATATCCTAAAAAGCTTTACTACATTTAAGGATTATCTAGCTGACAAAGTTAAAATGGGTGAAAAAATGGGTTTAAGTGATGAGACCCTTGCAAAAGCAACCGAGAAAGTCGCAGGTTATCTTGCAGCGCACGAAGAACCTAGAAACCGTGAAGAACATCTTTTACAGCAACTATGGAAAACTGCTGACAAAGATGAGAAGCAAGCACTTAGCCAAATGCTTTTAAAACTTACGAAACATGAAGGATAAACGAGAAGAGGCAGATGGTCGTTTATTAGACAATCCTGATAGGGTTAAGACGACTAAAGTCAGCCTGTTCGATATGCATGAGGATATGCAAACTGTTGATGCAATCTCTGTAGAGGATTTGAACATTCAAGTTCAAGACGAAAGAGATCATACCCACACGAAAAACCGTTCTTCTAGCGAAGAACGATTTCCTCCTAGATGATGTTTCTCCAACCTGGAAATAAAAAAGAATGCTCCTTTCCCCTTGGAGCATTCTTTTTATATTAAAGAGGAGTAGCCCTAATCAATTTAGCTTGAACCAAACGACGTCTAATAACCACTCCTACTAGTGCTGCAACTATAGATTTTACTAAATCAGGAATAAGAAAAATTAACAATCCACCCTTGAAGGCTCCCTCCCATGAAATACCGGAAACCATTTTTAGCCAAACCATACCGATAGATAGAATAATGACTACACTGAGCATATTGGCTCCAATAGCTACAAATTTGTTATGACCAAACAGGTCTAACAAAAAACTTATACATATCACAGCTGGTAGCGTAGCTAAAATATATCCTCCTGTTGGACCGAGTAATATGCCTGGTCCTCCCGTCATACCAGCAAAAACAGGTATCCCACCGAGGCCAAGTAATATATAGATGATAATGGCAAGACACGCATACTCTTTAGGTAAAATAGTAGCTGTTAACATAACAGCAATCGTTAAGAGTGAAAATGGTACAGGTGGTATAGCGATCATGATCTGAGCCGCTACGGCAATAATGCCAGCAAAGATAGCAGCAGTAATCATCATTTTCAAACGTTCATTTCTCATAATTTTTTCCCCTTTTATTTGTGTTAACCTCTTATAAATATAGGTTAACACAAAGTTAGGTAAAAGAGAACAAAATAAAAAAAAGAAACCGAAGGATGATTCTCGGTTTCTTATAATATTTGAAGCAAGTCTGTCTAGCAATGCTTACAACCAACGACTCACTGCATTTTCTACTGATTCTAATCGTACCGTACTCTTTTGCATAGGAGGTGGACATGACTTGTTATAAGCCATAATTTTTTCATTTACTTTAGTAATTCGAAAATGGAGACCTTCTTTAAGACCAAGTGTATAGTTAGACGCTATATCCTGTAACTCATCACGAATTTCATGCTGTAGCTTCAGCCAGTGTGGTTTGTACCCCGCATCCTTGGCTATCTTTTGAAAGTGCTGAAAAATGTCTCCTGAGAAATATTCATCCGAGATCGGTTGACCCATTCCCTTGATACGATCCATGCCTCCAGACTTTTCATAGTTCCTAAGAATATCACCCATTAAATCGTTAACCGGCGGTGTATAATCGTCCTTATCCATCATCAAACCTCATTTCATAGAGATGTGTGGTGCTTTTTCAGACAAAATTCTTAAAAATTTCTGCTGTTCGCTAGGTGAGATAATGACACTTCCAAGCACTGCTTTTTTATAATGAATTTCCAACGCATCCTTAGAAGATAGAATTCGATAACCAGCTAAAATTTGAGATGTTTTATTGACTTTCGTTATATCCTCATAAGGAATTTTACTTTTAAACGGCCCTCCTTTAATAAATAAGTACTTCTCCCTAAAAGAATACTCAATATCAAAGATTATCCACAAAATAAATCCAACACACATGATAAATAGAATACTGATAATAACCACTGCTTTTACATCTACATCATCTGAAAAGATTTCATATAAGGCAGGTACAAGAGTAGCAAGTGCTATTATAAAAATTGCTACTCCTATAAAATAAGCAAAGGTTTTATCAATTTTAGATTTAAAGGTCATTCCATCCCCTCCTAGACAGATTTCGTGGCTGTATCCTTAATCCCTTCCCTATGTGCGTATATATTCTTTAAAATAGCTTTAATAACTGCATAGGTTGGAACCCCTAAAATGATTCCCATTAAACCTGCAATATTTCCAGCTGCTAAAATGATTGTAATAACCGTTAGTGGATGAATATCCAAGGATTTCCCCATCACGTTTGGAGTAATGAAGTTACTTTCAATTTGCTGAGCTACAAGCATTATAATCGCTACGTAGATAGCTAGTTTAGGCTCTTGAATTAAAGCAATTATAACTGCAGGAACTAGGGATATATATGGCCCTAAGAATGGAATAACATTCATAATCATCCCAAATAGCGCTAGTAGTAAGGCATATTCAAGACCAATTGCTGTATATCCAATGAATAACATTACTCCCACTAAAAAACTCACGAATAATTGTCCTTGAACGTATGAGCGAAGAGTATCATCTATATCAGATAAGGTTTTACGTATAAACTTTTTCTTTTCCCCCTTAAAAAACTGTGTAATGAAAGGGACAAATTTTTCATGATCCTTCAGCATATAGACCAGGAAGAATGGGACAAGCACCAATAAAAATACTCCTTGGAATACATTCTGGACGAACTTAACTATCAAACCGCCTGCAGATACTGCTATCGTTTCTATTTTTCCACTTGCACTATCTATCGTAGTTTGAATTGCCTCTGGCAGTTCACCAAATTTTTTTCTCTGGGAAATGGAATAATTAACAAATTCCTCTACCTCTTCTACCATCTCAGGTGTATTATCTACCAACGCATTCACCTGTTTTGTTAGGACAGGACTTAATAATGCAATGAATCCCCAAATAAGGAGACCAATTACAACAAATACTGATATAATACTAGCCCATCGTGGAAATTTTTTCGATTCTAGCCATTTTTGAAGTGGTCTGGATAAATAGAATAATACCCCACCCAATAACAGCGGCATAAAAATAGCCTGGGCAATTGTCAGAAAAGGGGAAAAGATCGATTTAACCTGCATAAACATAAAAATAATTAATAAAGTAAATAATATTGCGGTTCCAACCTGGAACCAAAGCTTTTTAGTCAACTAACTTTCACATCCTCCATGTAGGTTTAACATAATCTTATATACGAATTATCATAAGGTAAGTTTCATCATTATACGTATCGTACCATTTTTATAGTAAACTGTTAATAATTCTTAACTTGAATAGGGGGAGACTCTTGGAATACTATAAAAAATTGCGCCAATATGTTGGGCATCAGCCACTCATACTGCCTGGTTCAGTTGTGCTAATACTAAATGAACAAAACGAAGTGTTACTTCAAGAAAGAGCACCTGGCATTTATGGTCTGCCTGGAGGATTAATGGAGCTTGGCGAAAGCCTGGAAGACACTGCACATCGAGAGGTTTTAGAGGAGACCGGCTTGCGTATTGGAAAACTGACACTTTGCCAAGTTTACTCAGGTCCTGATTATTATATAGAAAATCCAAATGGTGATACCTTTTATTCGGTTACTATCGTTTACAAAACCTATGAATATGAAGGCCTACTTACACCGGATGAATTAGAATCTATCTCACTTCAATTTTTTCCACCAAATAACTTACCAGATGGTATCCTAGCATCTTATCGTACCTTTATAGAAGACGAGTTATTGGATTAAGAAGTATATTTGCTCCTTAGCAACATTAAAGCAATTAAACACTTAATGAATGATGAATAAAACATTAATAAAATTAGTATTACTAAAAAATTAGATTATCATTCCTATTTAATATAAATACACAGTAACCGAATTTTATAGCCTTAACTATCTAACTCTATACCCTAAACATAAAATAGAAACCAGACGTCTACTGTTTATGTAACAGCAGACACCTGGTTTTTTATTTTACCTCACCATCTAATACATGCTTTTTCGTAATCGAAAATGTCACAATGAAGTAAATGATATAAATCAGAACAATGACCGCAACTATAATAAGCAATAAATAAGTCATGCTTAACTGCTCTTCAAATCCTAGTAAATGAATAAATTTCTCTGAAATCATCGCCACTGGAATCGCTATAACGACAGGCACAATAATAGGAAATGCAAAAAAGCTAGAAATTTGTTTAGCAAGTGTAGTTGTTTGGAATGATTTCGACACTCCAATTCTATATAAAATATTATATTTTTTTATGTCGTCACTTATGTTTGATAATGTCTTCAGTGCTAGAATGGCCATCACAAGTAAGATAAACACAAAGCCTAAGTATAATGCGCTCACAATTAAGATTGCTGAAAATGCCATACTAGACAAGCGCTCATAGCTTTGAACACGATAATCACTACGTTGAACAAAGAAATTTTCTACCGGTTCTAGATAAGACAACTTCTCGTGCAAAACGTTTGGATCAAAATCAACAGCTTTTAAATCCATCGCATAAGCTGTTTGGACTTGCTTCATGCCTTCTATTACTTCATCTGGAACCACTATGACAAAGTATGCCCAAACAAAAGCAGGCAATTGTGTCTCCAGATGACTAAATGTGTACGACTTTCCATTGGATTGGACCGTTTGTTTAGAAAAATCATAGCTTTCTATTGCAGTCATATCAGAATATATCGCAAATTCATTTTTTAACGTAATCGGCTCTTCTCCAATAGCTTTAAGCAGTTTATTTAAATCTGACTCGCGCACATATACATCTTTATCCGTAAATTCTTCATCATACCAAGAAGTTTGCTTAAGAAAATCCACTTTTTCAGTAGAAAAGAATGGCGTTTCAATATATCGTTCAATTTCTGTAAGTTTTTCAATTTCCTGTTTTGCCTGTGCAATTGAAACTGGTGGAACAACCCCCAACTCTGCATTCCCCATTACATCAAATGGATAGCGTGTAGCTATATTTTCCTCTTCGACTGCCTTATACAAAAAGCCTGTATTTGCTGCAATAATTGCAAAGGTCATCAAAAATGCAAGTAATCCCAGTAAAATCGCATTGGTACCTAAAGTGGCACTTAACTGGCGAAGGACAAATTGATTTGTTCCTTTTTGGCGTAGCTCTTTGCTTTTTAATAGGATATAAATTAAGCTTTTCCCTAGCCCAAAATGGAATGTAATAATCGAGATAGCTAACAACACAATCATTAACAGTAAACCTATAGCGCTATCTGAATTGTCCAGGAATACACCTTCTAAATGAATGGAAAATTGATAAAAAGCATACACGATAGCTATAGCTGAAATGACTGTTACTATACTTGAGATCACGGGTATGCTTTGTACTTTATTTACTTTCTTTTCCCCATGAATGAGCTCAAAAATTGTGACACGTTTTAAATAAACACTCGATGCGATAAATGTCACAATAAAAATAGCTACAGTCATCACAAACGTGACAATAACACCTTTAACCGATACAAGCGAAAATGCGAACTCAAATTCTAGAAGCTTTGACATCAATAGCATGAGTCCTTGATACAATAAAGAACCAAATATAAATCCTGTCAAAATAGCAAAAATACCAAGAAAGCTATTTTCAATTAGAAATAATTTCACAATGTGATGCCGTTTCATACCAAGAGTTAAATATGTACCAAATTCTCGTTTGCGTAACTTTAGCATAAACGCATTCGCATAACCAAGAACCACTGCGATGATGACACACAAAAAGCCAGACAATACTAATAAACCTACGGAAAGTGACGCAAACGAATTCGCACGTTCCTGCAAATCCTTATTATAAATCATATTATTCATTGCAAAGACGAGTGAAATCGTCATTGAAATTGTCACAAAATAAATTAAATAATTGCGTAACTGACGCTTCATATTGCGAAAAGCTAATGTTTTATACAAGCCCTTCACCTCCAAGCAGCGCCATTGTTGCTAAAATTTCTTCGTGTATCACTCTATTGGATTTATCCCCTTTATACAGTTCATTCCATAGCTTACCATCTTTTAAAAATAGTACCCGCTTGGCGTAAGACCCTACGAGTGGATCATGCGTGACCATTAAAATAGTCGACTGCATTTCCTCATTCATCATTACCAGTGTGCCCATTAGCTTCTTCGAATTTATCGAATCAAGTGCGCCAGTTGGCTCATCCGCCAAAATAACGCTAGGTTTTGTTATCAATGCTCGTGCACAAGCAACTCGTTGACGTTGACCACCTGATAGCTCAACCGGAAACTTATTCAGCTGTTCTGAAATAGCTAGTTGCTCGGTAATTTGCCTGCATAAAACAGATGATTTTTTATGAGCAACCCCTTGTAAATTCAAAGGTAACGTAATATTTTCTTCTACTGTTAAGGTATCCAGTAGATTATAATCCTGAAAGATAAAGCCCAGTTTGTCACGTCTATAATGCGCTAGTTCATCCTCTTTTTTAGAAGAAATTACGTCTCCCTCTAAAATGATTTTCCCTGCGCTGACACGGTCGATTGTTGAAATACAATTTAGTAAAGTACTTTTTCCGGAGCCGGAAGCACCCATGATTGCCACAAAGTCACCTTTTGCCACGTCAAAAGAAATACCATCTAAAGCCTTAGTAACCACTTGACCTGTTCCGTAATATTTCGTTACATCTTCTACTTTTAATAAAACCTTCATTCGATCTTCCCCCGTTTTAAATCTAGCTTAGCATATTAAGATCTCATGTTATCTAACGGTAACAGCATGTAATCTTACATTTACGTTAGATTTGAAGGAAACTCCAGTGTAAAGCGTGTAAATTGTCCAACCTCAGATTGTACGGTAAGTCGGATATGCAATTCGTCACACATTTTGGAGACAATATATAACCCTATTCCGGTACTTGTCCCGAAATTTCTTCCATTTGTCCCTGTGTAGCCACGATCAAAAATCCGGGGTAATTCTTGCTTGGGTATACCAATACCATTATCCTCATATACTAAGGCTTTTTCAGAAATCTGCATCTTCACTTGACTGCTTGGACTATACTTTGCGCTATTAATTAAAAACTGGTTCACGATAAACTGTAGTGCTTTTTGGTCACTAAAAATGATCGCTTCCCCATCCACTGATACTCTAATTTTAGCTGCAATGAGTAAATCCATTTGATTTTTTACCGCTTGATTTAGTAACTGTCCTAATTGAAAAGGTGCTAGCTGCTTATCCTTTTCAAGTGATTGCAGCCTTGCAAAATGTAAAATATGATCCGTCAAATTATTCAACCGCTTCAGTTCCCGACGTAGCTTACGGATATCAGCATCATTCGCTAAGACTAAGTTCATTGCCGTAAGTGGCGTCTTCAGCTCATGAATCCATTGTTCCACAAATTCTTTATACTCCTTTGCCTCTCGATTTGCTTGCTCTACACGAGAAATAGCATCCTGCGATATAATACGCATAATGTCAAAATATTGTTGCTCGGTAAATGAGTACGGAGTTGGTAGTACTTCTCCTACTAAATAAGGCTGCTCCACCTGCCGGAGTAATCGTTCCAAACGTCTTAGCTTATTTTTAATTGTGATAAAATTTACAGCAAGCCAAGTACCACATAACAGAAGATAAAAAGTGCCCAATGTTACAATTGATAATGTCGGTATTTCAAGCATCACTAAAAAAATAAGCATAAAAATAAAAGCAATGAGTAGACATCCAATCGTAATAATACGGTCTAGTAAAAATTGTTTCATCAAAGGCGATACCCCACACCTCGTACTGTTTTAATAAATTCTACTGCTCCTATTTGTTTTAATTTATCCCTTAAACGATTAATATTGACGTAAAGTGTATTCTCATCGATATATAGACTATCATTCCATAACTCCTCAATAATTTCTTCCCGAGTTATGAGCTCCTTTTTCATAAGACTTGCTAAAATGCGCGTTTCATTTTTCGTCAGCTCTATAGATTGTCCCTTAAAGCTGGCTTTTAAATTGGCTATCTCCAGTGAAAGTCCTCTAACCTCTTCACTAGTAGTAGACACCTTACGTGCTAGGAGTCTTGCAATACGAGCAAGTAAGATCGATGTATTATAAGGCTTTCGAATATAATCATCCGCTCCAACACCAAAACCAATTAATTCATCCTCATTTGAATCTCTCGCCGTCAAAAAAATGATGGGAATGTCTGACGTCTCGCGAATCCTTCGACATATTTCGAAACCATTTTCCCCTGGTAAATTAATATCAAGTAGCACCAAATCACAAGGCAATGCATCCACCGGCTCGTACCCATGAACTCGTAACAACATTTTTAACTCTTCATATATTGTTTGATCGTCTTCTATAACTAAAATCTTGTACATGCCTTAGCCCCTTCAGGTTCCATTATTATCGTGTATAAAGTTAAAAATTCACTAATAAGTATAGTTTAATCATAAAATAGGAAGAACACCAAAATACTATGAAATTAAAAAACACACTAACATTAGTTTACAAATCCAACCGTGGTTTGTGCTTCTAATGTTAGTATATTTTTTAAAACATAACCTTTATTCTGTAGGGGACTTCTAATGTCAATGTCTATAGCTATTCAAACCCAGGAAACCTTACCACCTCCCATTTTGTTTTACGTAGAGATGAAATAACTTCATTGCCTACATTTAAATTAGTCTTAACAATTTGCGGAGGTGTTAAAGCCATCCATTGGGTAAGAGACACATCTTGGTAAATCGGTGATTTAAAAATTTCCAAATACCACAAAGGTGTCGTACCTGTGTTTTGGATATAATGACCATAGCAAAATGGCATATACCCTACGTTACCTGAGCGAACATCAAAGGTTCGTGCTGTTCCATCTGCAGCATAACCAGTCATTCTACCTTGACCTGTGAGAAAATATTGAAATTCATCATTATTAGGATGCCAATGAAGCTCTCGCATTGCTCCAGGGAGGATTTCAACTAATGCTGCTGATATAAGCTGAGAAACGGGGAAATTTCTAGAATCTACCACTCTAACCGAGCCCCCCGGTGAGGTAATCGGTTTTTGTCCTAATAATGAATGTGAAAATTTCCTTGTTCCAAAAGGACTAAGAGGCTCTACTTCACTGATGGGACCTGGTACGGTAGATTGATAAATATACTTTTCGGTTTTTGGTATGTCTCTGAAGGCTTCTTCTGGAAGACCAAAGTTAGCAGACAGTACCTCTTTTGGAGTATGGGCAAACCAATCAGAAATAGTAAATGTATCTAAATCAGAAAAATTCCCGTTGTCAAAAACCAATAGGAACTCGCAGCCTTCCTCTAGCCCTTGAATAGAATGGGGAATCCCAGGCGGGAAGTACCAGATATCCCCTGGCCCTACGTCAGCTATAAAGTTTTTTCCATTTTCATCTACAGCTGTGATCCTTGCTCTACCCGCTAGCATATAAGACCATTCCACTTCCTTATGCCAATGTAGTTCACGAACGCCTCCTGGAGTTAGCCTCATATTCACCCCAGCAAGAGTGGTTGCTACCGGCAATTCACGAGCCGTGATCTCCCTAGACCACCCGCCTGGCTTCAATGTCATATTTGTATCGGAAAACGAAAACGTTAAATTTGGTACGGTTCCGGCGTCGGTTACTGGAGGCACAAGCATATTAGGATTTTCAATTGCACGGATAATATCTCTTGGACCCAGGTCTGTTCCACCTGCACCGTCCGACTCTCTAATCGGCTGTGGAATATCCTGCGGTGGAATACATCTTAACAAATCCTCATAGTTAAAGTTATTATTGCTCAGGTTCTTCACTCCTTCATCTACATACCATTTACTATATGAAATCATATGGGAATGAGTTATTTACATAAAGATAGGAAGTAAACCTAGTAAGGAAATGATAATAACGCTCGCTTGTCGGTTGTTCGAAAAATAAGTTGATAACCTTTTGAATTGGATATTTATGTTAAAATATTAAAAAGTATGTTGCTGGGGGAATTGATTATTAAAATTAATACCTATTTTATTCAATTATCGCTAACAATGATTGTTATTTTCGGTGGAACTTTTGCTATTCGTTATTTAAGAACCAATGAACTCCTAGTAGACCAACTTATAGGAGCGTCAGTTGGAGTTTTGCTTCTTATGGCATCATTGATTTGGAGGAGAATAAACAAGTAATTACAAGACGTTACTGAAAATTGGCATATGTGTATAGAACGAGTAAATGCATTTAGGGGGTGTAATTAATGGCTTTGAATTTGGATGATGTTTTAGCGACTTTAATATTTTTGATTTTTATTGTTCTAGTTATTGCAATTATTTTTATCGTTATTAAAGGTTTAAGAAGCTCAACTAAAGAAAAACAAATAATAAACCAAAAGTTAGATGCCGTATTGAAAAAGTTAGATGAGCTAAATAAGAGTTGATATTATACGCTATTACACTGAGAGTAAAATGAAGAAGAAAAAACACCTCTAGATCACTTCTCTAGAGGTGTTTTTTCTTCTTCTATTAAATATCCTATTTATGCGCAATATGGACTTTTAAAAGCTTACCCTTAATCGTTGTGTTTCTCATTTTTTTCAATACTAGAGGTCCTTTACCATTTAGAATTTCAACGTATGAAACGTTATCTTGAATAGTAATAATACCGATGTCGTCAGCAGAAACGCCCTCAATTTTGGCTATTGTCCCTACGAAGTCTACCGCTCTGATTTTCTTTTTCTTACCACCATTGAAATATAGCTTAGTAATATTAACATTCAGCTGCTCGCCTTTTGATTTCTTAGCTTCTGGCTGCTCCTGCATCTTCAAATCAAACGCTGCTCTGTTTTGAGCAACCATTTCTGACGTAATTTCACGACCAGTTGGAATTTCAAAGCCAATAAATGCTTCAATCTCTTTTACAAATTTGTCTTCATGAGGAGTCGCAAGCATAATCGATTTTCCGCTTCTGCCAGCTCTTCCTGTTCTACCTGTACGGTGTACATAGCTTTCTTGCTCTAACGGCACATCATAATGTACTACGTGCGTAATATCTTCAATATCAATACCACGTGCTGCGACATCCGTAGCGATCAAATAACGGAATTCTCCTTTTCTGAAATCATCCATTACCTCAAAGCGATCTTCCTGCATCATACCACCGTGAATCTTATCTGCCGTATAGCCTTTATTGTCTAATGCGTCTACTAATTGATCTACACGCTCTTTTGTCCGGCAAAATACAATACAGCTATCCGGATTTTCTGTAATCGTCAGCTTTTCTATGAAGGCTAGCTTCTGGTCATCTTTCACTATATATTTTAAATGCTCAATTTTAGGCGTATCTTCTTCAGCTGCGTCTATTTCTATTGATACCGCATCATTCATATATCTGCCGCTCAACGTTTTTATCTCCTGTGACAAGGTTGCAGAGAATAGCATAGTCGTACGTTTTTTAGGAAGCAGTTTTATAATAGATTCTACTTGTTCAAGGAAGCCCATGTTTAACATTTCATCTGCTTCATCAATTACTAAGTATCCTATTTTGGATACATCCAATGTTCCTTTTTCTATATGGTCTAACACACGACCTGGAGTTCCAACTACAATATGTGTTTTTTGCTTTAATGCCAGCTTTTGCTTTGCAAATGGAGATTTTCCATACAACGCTAATCCTTTAATTCGTTTATAGCGACCGATATTTGTGATGTCTTCCTGAACCTGCACTGCAAGCTCTCTTGTCGGGGTTAAAACTAAAGCTTGTGGCTTATTTTCTTCCCAATCTACTAGCTCACATAAAGGAGTGGCAAATGCTGCAGTCTTCCCACTACCTGTTTTCGATTTAACCAGAATGTCTTTCTTTGATAAGGCTACTGGGATAACCTTTTGTTGGACTTCTGTTGGCTCTGTGTAACCTAGTTGTTCAATTGCTTGCAATATTTTATCATCTAATTTAAATTCGTTAAAATGCATTCTGCATAATCTCCTCTTAGTTAAAGCCTAATTTATCTTCCGCGTTCTTTTTCTTGCCTTACTTCTATCATGTGCAAATGAGGTCATCTCAAACATAAAATGTGCTAGTGTCATTGGACAAACTACAATTCGACAATATTCGTAGGGAATCTCTTTTTAATAATCTTAAACTACAATTTTCAACCCAGTTTTGTGGTATAATTACTATATCGCTCTGTGAGTGAATATATTAGAAAAGAGGCAGATACATGAGTTTCCAACGACAACCTAAGGATGTTTCACCTTTCGTGGCAGCACGGAAAATTGATGAGAAGATCTCTTTTACACGCAATGATGTTGAAGTACAGGGTACTATTTTTAAAATCCTAGAGCAATCTGTTATTGTCGAAATATCTATGGAGGATGCGAAGAAAATTAATGTTCCTTCGAATCTTACAGTAGTATCACATAAAAACTATACGGTGATATAACGGAGTATTTCTTCTAGAAAAGCTTGACCATATTTGTCACGCTTATTAGCACCAACTCCATGTACATCTAGTAGCTCATCTTCGGTTTGCGGACGCTTTACGCACATGTCTTGTAATGTTTTATCAGAAAATATAACAAACGGTGGAACACCAGCTTCGTCCGCAATTTTTTTCCGAAGCACTCTTAACCCTTCAAATAACGGGTCATTCTTAGCAATCTGCTTTGTGACCGCTACTCCCTTACGCATGATCTTTCTCTTACCTAACAATACTTCTTTTCCTGCATCCGAAATATAAATCGTCGGCATACTTCCCTGTTTCACTAGAAGTAACCCTTCTGCAATCATAAACTCCATAAGCCCTAACACTTCTTTTAAGGATTTAGCCTTTAATATCCCATAAGTAGATAGTTTTTGAAATCCAAACTCTATTACCTTTTTATTTTCTGAACCTGTTAGCACCTGAGCGGTAATCGTCTTACCAAATCTTTGTCCCATTCTAACCACACAAGACAAAACCATTTGTACTTCCTTTGTAACGTCCTGCATTTCTCTAGAATCTGTACAATTTCCACATTGACCACAAGTTTCTCCATTGGGCTCTCCAAAATATTGCACGATATACTGCTGTAAGCAGTTTTCTGTATGGCAATAATCTACCATCCCTTGAAGTTTTTCTAATTCTTGAGGAATTCTATCTCGGTCTAATGCCTGATCGATTAAGAATCGCTGTGTTTGTACATCCTGCGATGCATAGAGAACCACACATTCACTCGGTAGTCCATCTCGGCCAGCTCTTCCAGCCTCTTGATAATAGCTTTCCATGTTTTTAGGAAGCTGATAGTGAATAACATATCGAACATTCGATTTATCAATTCCCATTCCAAAGGCATTTGTAGCAACCATAACCTGTGCCTCATCTGTAAGAAACCGCTCCTGCTCCTTGTTTCTAAAAGCCTCAGGTAATCCGGCATGGTATTTAGCCGCTTGGACACCTGCCTTGTTTAATAAATCATATAGCAAATCTACTGTTTTTCTCGTTGCTGCATATATAATGCCGACTTCCTGTGCATTCTTTTTAATAAATTCTTTTAAAAATTTATTCTTATCTTGTCCGAGCACAACAGAGAACGATAGATTTGAACGAGCAAATCCAGTTATAACCGTATTTTCATCTCGAATTTGTAATAGACGACAAATATCGTCTCGTACGGCTGGTGTCGCTGTTGCTGTTAATGCAAGAACAACAGGCTGTTTCGTGAATACATCCTTTAATCGATGAATCGCACGGTAGCTGGGACGAAAATCATGACCCCACTGAGAGATACAGTGTGCCTCATCGACTGCGATTAACGGTACCTTCACTTTTTTTAATTGGTTCAAAAAGGCTTGTGATTCCAAACGCTCTGGAGCTATATAAAGCATTCGATATTGGCCATTTAAAACCTCTTCCATCGTTTCTCTTACTTCTTCAGAAGATAATGTGCTATTTATGAATGTTGCGGGTATACCTGCCTGCAATAAGGTATCCACCTGATCCTTCATCAAGGAAATCAACGGCGAAATTACTATGGTCGTCCCATCTAATAATAGAGAGGGAATTTGATAGCAAAGAGATTTACCACCTCCAGTAGGCATAACACACAGGCTCGATTTGCCATTCATTACATAATTGATAACTTTCTCTTGTCCTTCTCTGAAAGAGTCATAGCCATAATATTCCTGTAGTAACTGTGTTGCATTTTCTAGCATGCTAGTCGCTCCTATCTAGTGAAGTAAAAAGGGAAACAGATTATTTTCCGCTTCCCTTCTTTTTATTCTCTGTATGATTAGCTGATGGTTTTGGATCTACCTTGTCGATGTCTGGTTTTAAGAGGATATAACCTATGGAAGAGGACACAATAGCTGCACCAAGTGCGATAAGAATCTTATTTATAATAGTGACTTCATTATATTCTTCTTGAGATAAAAGAATGGCTGCCAACACGACCACAATTACCATGATTGGTATGATAACTTTTGATTTTTTCAAAACAAACTTCCTTTCGCGACATATAGATTAGTATATCATAATTCATAGGAAGAATGTGACGAAGAGGGTGTAACGTCGAGTTAAATAAGTCATTTATAAGCTACTTAATTAACTGGAACCTCGTTCCTTTTTAAATATAGCTGCTTATGTGATAATAGAGAAAACATAACTAGAAGGATGAAATGTATGCAAAAAGAAATAGATATTAAAGTAAAAGACTCTCTAGCACAAGATTTACAGAAGGGGGTTCCTGTTTTACTGAAGGATGGCTTTCACGAGACGGACTCATTGATAGATGGAACAATACTAAAGCTCAGAAATCCTGGCGGAAAGTTTATAGGCAAAGGCTATGTCGGGAAGCAAAACAAGGGAATTGGTTGGCTGCTTACTAAAAATGAAGCAGAGACAATTGATACTGGTTTCTTTCAAAATAAAATTACCAATGCATTAAAGCACCGAAAAGATTACTATGAAAACGATGATACAACTGCCTTTCGCGTCTTCAATGGAGAAGGTGACGGAATCGGCGGTTTGACGATCGATTATTTTGATGAATTTTATCTACTTAGCTGGTACAGCGAAGGGATTTATGCATTTAAGGAGCAAATCTTAAAAGCTTTAGAATCAGCAGTACCTTCTTATAAAGGAATTTATGAGAAGAAGCGCTTTGATACGAAGGGTCAGTACTTAGAAGACGACGATTTCGTTAAAGGCGAACGCGGGGAGTTCCCTCTCTTAGTAAAAGAAAATGGGGAAAACTTTGCTATCTACTTAAACGATGGAGCGATGGTCGGAGTCTTCCTAGATCAGCGAGAGGTTCGAAAAAAAATACGCGATGAGTATGCAAAAGGAAAAACGGTTCTCAATACATTCTCCTATACTGGTGCTTTTTCGGTATTTGCTGCAGCTGGCGGTGCAAAAAAGACAACAAGTGTCGATTTAGCAAAACGCAGTTTAAGTAAAACGACAGAGCAATTTGAAATAAACGGGATTAATGTTGAAGAACAGGATATTATCGTGATGGATGTCTTCGATTATTTCAAATATGCCAAGCGTAAAGAATTATCTTTTGACATGGTTATTTTAGATCCCCCTAGCTTTGCCCGCTCGAAGAAGTATACGTTCAGTTCTGCTAAGGATTATACAAAATTATTAATGGATGCCATTGCGATAACAGAAAAGAATGGGGTAATTGTTGCCTCCACAAACAATGCAACCTTTGGCATGAAGAAATTTAAGACCTTTGTGGAAAAGGCATTTAACGAAAGCAATCGAAAGTATGTCATTGAGGATGAATTCTCGTTACCAAGTGATTTCCGTACTTCCCCTCTCTTCAAAGAAGGTAACTATTTAAAAGTACTTTTCATCCGGGCAAAATAAGAAAAGCGTAAGCACTACTTAGGCTTGATATGCAAATGAGGTAAGAAGGAAGGGCAGGTTTCCGGTTACTGCAAGGTTCTTGATTGTTTCCGCAAGATTTAAGCTGATCTGTGCAAGGTTTATCTCTTGTTGCAAGGTTCTTGCCGGTTTCCGCAAGGTTTGAGCTGATCTGTGCAAGGTTCTCACTTGTCTCCGCAAGGTTCTCTACCATCTCTGCAAGGTTTTAGTCGATCTCTGCAAGGTTCTCTTCCGTTTCTGCAAAGTTTAATCGATTTAATATATAGAGGAGGGGCATGACTTTTTGAGTCACGCCCCTCCTTTTTTTAAATTAACCTTTTAACTACTTTAGACATTGTTGCTCCATCTGCTTTTCCTGAAAGTAAAGGTTTAGCAATTTTCATTGCGTCACCCATGTTCATCCCCTTAGTAACTCCTGCTTCTGTAAGAGCTGTAGCAATTTCTTCTTCACTTAATTGTTTAGGCAAGAAGCTCTTTAATAATTCTAGCTTCGCTTCCTCTTTTTCAATTAAATCCTCACGCCCCGCATCTTTGGCTCCGTCCAATGCTTGGTTCGTTTGTTTTACTTCACGATTTACCACTGCTACTTCCTCTTCTTGCGTTAGAGTAGCACCTTTTTCTTTTTCAGCTTTATCTAAAGCTGCTTTTAAAAGAGTCAATACACCTTTTGATAACACATCTTTATCACGCATCGCTTGCTTCAATTGTTCAAATACTGCTGTTTTTAACATTTAAATACTTCCCTTCTACTTTACGTTCCATATATTTTATTATAGTCCACCTCTTCTCCTACTGTAAAATTTAGTTGCACTCGAGCATATAAGCAAAGTATTATATAAGCAAACACTTATATAAAGGATGGATTACTCTTGGAACAAGAAATCGAACGTGCTGCGAATCTTTTCAAGCTACTCGGTGATAAAACCAGACTTACAATGCTTAAGATGCTGGAATCGCATGATTATTGTGTTTGTGAATTTGTGGAGATTTTCAAGACGAGTCAGCCTGCAATTAGTCAGCATTTAAAAAAGCTAAAGGATGCAGGCTTAGTTCAAGAATCTAGAAGAGGCCAATGGATTATTTATTCGCTAAATAGAAATCAGGAGCTCTTTTCACTCGTACAAGGCTTGCTCGAACATTTGCCAAACCAAGACTTTTACCTGCAACAGCTAGAGGAACAAGGAAGACGTATTTCATGTAAGTAATTATTGGAGGTTTCTATATTGTCACCACTTATTTTAGCAGCAACTATTTTTATCGTTACTTTGATTTTTGTCATTTGGCAGCCTAGAGGCTTGAATATCGGCTGGTCTGCCTGCGCAGGAGCCGTTGTCGCGTTGTTAGTTGGCGTGGTCGGATTTAATGATGTCCTAACAGTAATAGACATCACCTGGAATGCTACCCTATCTTTTATAGCAATTATTCTAATTTCATTGATTTTAGATGAAATTGGTCTATTTGAATGGGCTGCCCTTCATATGGCTAGAGTAGCAAAAAGCAATGGTATTAAAATGTTTGTCTATGTCAGTCTACTAGGGGCGGTAGTTGCAGCGTTCTTTGCTAATGACGGAGCTGCTTTGATCCTTACCCCTATCGTATTGGCAATGGTTCGCAACTTAAATTTTACAGAGAAAATGATTTTTCCTTTTATTATGGCTAGTGGTTTTATAGCCGATACGACTTCTTTACCCTTTGTCGTCAGTAATCTAGTAAATATCGTTTCTGCTGATTTCTTTGGCATTGGATTTATAGAATATGCATCTCGAATGATTTTGCCAAATATATTTTCTTTAATTGCCACTATTACAGTTTTGCTGGTTTACTTTAGAAAAAGTATCCCGAGAACGTACGACTTAACCATGCTTAAACAGCCTAAGGAGGCTATAAAAGATACGTCTATGTTCCGCTTGTCCTGGTATGTGCTTGCTATTCTATTAGTCGGCTATTTCACAAGTGAGTTTATAGGGTTACCTGTGTCATTTGTAGCTGGCGTGGTTGCCATATTTTTTATCGTTATGGCAAGAAAGAGTTCCGTTGTCCATACTCGCACGGTAATTAAAGGTGCACCATGGAATATTGTCTTCTTTTCTATTGGTATGTATGTAGTTGTTTACGGACTAGGAAATGCAGGATTGACTCATGCCTTGGCGGGGGTTATTGAGACTGCTGCTGGATATGGCTTATTTACTGCAACCATGTCTATGGGGTTCATCGCTGCGTTTCTATCATCCATTATGAACAATATGCCAACGGTAATGATTGATGCACTTGCAATCGCCGAGACGAATACTACCGGTACAATCCGGGAGGCACTTATTTATGCCAATATTATTGGCTCTGATTTGGGACCAAAAATTACACCTATCGGGTCTCTTGCAACACTTGTATGGTTGCATGTCCTTTCTCAAAAAGGCGTTAAAATATCTTGGGGAATCTATTTTAAAACAGGTCTCCTGTTAACAGTCCCTATTTTATTCATCACACTATTGGGTTTATATCTTTCCTTACTAGCCTATTAACTAAAGGAGCAAAACTACAATGACCAACAAAATCATATACTTTTTATGCACCGGTAACTCATGCAGAAGTCAAATGGCAGAGGGTTGGGCAAAACAATATTTAAGTGACGAATGGATTGTAAAAAGTGCTGGAATTGAAGCACACGGCCTTAATCCTAATGCTATAAAGGCCATGAATGAGGTAGATATCAATATTTCCAATCAAACCTCAGATCTTATTGACATGGACACACTCCATCACGCCGAATTAGTCGTTACTCTATGTGGCGATGCTGCCGACAAATGTCCAGTAACACCACCCCATGTGAAAAGAGTGCATTGGGGATTTGATGACCCTGCTAAAGCAAAAGGATCTGAAGAAGAAAAATGGAGCGTCTTCCAACGAGTTCGCGATGAGATTGGTGAAAGAATTAGGCACTTCGCGAAAACGGGTGAATAAGTATGATTTCGAGCACTTATGCTCGAAATTTTTATTAATTAGTTGCATTTTACAAGTAATGACCCTATACTTTATTAGAGGTGAACCACATGGATAACAAACGGGAGCTATTTCAAATACTAACGCGTCGCTTTGGACTATTAAACAAAAATTGTTGTTCAGTAGGTTCTGTTGATATTTCAACTATTCAAAGCCATATTCTATATGAAATTGATAAACACCCCGATCGTTCTATGCAACAAATTGCAGATATTCTTGCAGTGGATATCACTACCTTTAGTCGACAGATTCAAACATTAATTAAAATGGAATTAGTAAAGAAATGTCCATCACCTAAAGATAAAAGAGTGTCCCTGCTTTCTTTAACCACTCAAGGAAAATTTGTCGCTACAACAATCGATCAATCGATGAATGATTATTTAGAGGAAGTATTTTCACATATGAATGAGTTTGAAAAAGAAACTGTCATACGCTCCATTCAATTATTGAATCAGGCAATGGCTAAATCCACGGTATGCTGTACTCCGTTACTTTGAGCAAGCGAAAGCTTGCTTAATAAAATATTATATAGTTGCAAATTACAAATAAATTACTGGAGGTTACTATAATGAATCAAATTAAATTAACGCCGATTAACACAGGATGCTGTTCTTCCACTCCTGAAAAGATTGAACCAAACAAAGAACTACCTATAGCCATTATAGGTGCTGGCCCCATTGGCTTGGCAGCAGCTGCTCACTTAGTAAATGCAGGAGAACACTTTATCATTCTTGAAGCTGGAAGTACTGTTGGACACCATATTTCTTCTTGGGAACATGTACGTTTGTTTTCTCCATGGCAATATAATGTAGATAAGGTTGCGGAGAAATTATTGAAAAAACAGGGATGGATTGCACCAAATCCTGAGCATCTTCCTTTAGGTAAAGAACTAATTAGCAGCTATTTAGAGCCTTTAGCAAAAATACCCGAAATAAAGTCTTCACTTTCACTTAACACGAAAGTAGTATCCATTAGCAAAAAGGGATTAGACAAGATGAAAACTGCAAATCGATCAGATGTACCCTTCATTTTGTACATGGAGCAAGCAGGACAATTAAAGAGACTAGAGACTCGAGCAGTTATTGACGCAACTGGAACATGGTCTTCCCCCAATCCAATTAATGCCGACAACATATGGACAAATGCTGAAAAAGATTTAAAAGACCATATTTATTACGGAATTCCTAATGTACATGGCTCTGCTCTAGACAAATATAAAGGAAAACGAGTAGCTGTTGTTGGTGGTGGTCATTCTGCGATTAATTCGATTTTAGAGCTAGCTCAATTAGATGACAAAGTTGAAATCATGTGGATTATGAGAAAAAGAAATGTTGAAGCGGCATTTGGAGGAGAAGACAAGGATGCCCTGGCAGCTCGAGGTGAATTAGGCAGTAAAGTACACCAGCTAGTAGATGCCGGCAAAGTGCGGGTATTCACACCATTTCTTATTCATCACTTAGCAAAAACAGAAAATGGAATCATTATAGAAGGTGAATCTCAGGGGCAGGTTACCACTCTACCTCCCGTCGATGAAATTATTGCAAATACAGGTAGTCGACCAGATTTTTCTTTAACAAGAGAGATTCGATTGGATATCGATCCAGTAACTGAAAGCGTGACAGCGATCGCCCCATTAATTGATCCAAATATCCATAGCTGCGGAACTGTTCGCCCCCATGGAGAAGAGGAATTAAGACAGCCTGAAAAGAACTATTATATTGTTGGGATGAAAAGCTACGGACGGGCACCTACTTTTCTAATGGCCACGGGATACGAGCAGGTGCGCTCTATCGTTGCGTATTTAACTGGGGATTTGGTTGCGGCCAAAAAAGTTGAGTTAGATTTACCTGAAACGGGAGTTTGTAGTGTGAATATTCAAGACCCTACTTCTAGCTGCTGTTAAGCTTTGCTCATATATAATCTTAGCTGGGATTACATTAGACAAATAAAAACATCTTTCGTTGAAAAATGGGTATACACTACCTTAATTTTCAATCGGAGGTGTTTTTCTTTTGAATATAAGTACTTTATTTAGTAGAAGTAAAAATGACTGCTATATTTTCATCTATCTCCAGTGATTTATAAAACTATGCTCAAAAAATAGACATATTCATTTTATCTGAATATGTCTTACAAATAGACTTATTGAAGAACATTAAATTCCACTAAAACTCCAGATTTAAAATACTGTATAACCTAGCCTATATAAACGCTTTCGCATGTTCCGGCTGCTGGTTCATAAAAACAATGATCTTTATATTGACCTGAAAAAGGTTGACCATACCAAGTCGGAGGACACGGAGCGTATGGATTAAAATACCACAATGCATATTTCGCTGGTTGTTCTCTCCAATAGTCCAAAGCCTGCTTTGCTAACTTTTTTTCAGTACCTCTCGCTCTTTCATAAAATAAATTACCTTTTTGAACGGCTTCAAAAGAATAATTGCCCCCTTGTACCTGAAAAATGACATCCTCAATAGACCTTACATCTCTAAAGTCTAAACAATCGGCTTTAGCACGGTTTACAATTACATTTCCAACATATAACATCCCTTGCTTACCTTCACCTTCAGCTTCTGCTCTCATCATCCTTGCCATGAGGTCAACATCTTTATCTCGGTATTTAACTCTAGCCATTTTTTCACCCCCTAGATACTATATGAAAAAAGCCCGAATTATGTCATTTTGTACAATACCCTTTAAAACAAGTAACCATATTTATAGGGATCGATACTCCCTATTCTTTTAGGTTATTAAATCTTTCACTTTAATCAGCCTATTAAAAAATCTCGAGACACTACATCTCGAGATTGCTTTAGTCTATACACTTTTAAACTTCTGCTTGTACTTCAACTACTGTTTCTTCTACTTCGGAGCGACTCATTTTTTCTTTACCGCTCTTCAACGCTTTTAATGTTTTATGTGCTAGCGCAAGTGGCAGCTTACAGAATAGTAGGATGCTTTTACGGTTAATGCTTTTTATATATTCGTCTGCTTTAGATAGGTTGTCCTCCGCATATTCAAACATATCCGCTCGTGTCCATCCCTCGGGGAAGAATTGCACCCCTCGCTCTTTGTCTTCGTCTTTATTTCTTAATATATTTACTGCTTGCAAGCCTCTCCCGTACGCTATTGCTAAATCGCGGTCAGTTTCAATATCTGCATTCCACTTCCATAGCTCAGAAAGCATTACACCAACAAGTCCAGCTACATAGTAGGTATACTCGTCTAGGTCTTCTTTTGTTTTTACTTGCCATTCCTTCTCTACCCACTTCGCCATTCCCTCTGCCATTTCAGCGGTATAGGTCTTAACAGTAGCCACTAAATCTGTTGGGCAGATTTCAAGCCAGTCGCCAAGTCGTAGAGAAACTGCTGGTAATTGCTCCTGATACGGAGCTACAAGTAGTTCATATTCTTTTTTGTCAAAACCATTTACAAGCATCTTGCTAGTTTCTAACAGTAAACGTTGCTTTACTATTGCATCCAATGTTTCGTGGTCTTCAATCTCATCAATTGCACGCATACAAAGATATGCAGAAGCAACCGCCTTTTTCAGAGTGGGCTCTAAAAAAGTAATTGGAATATAAAAGGTTCTGCTTGTTTTCTTTAGCATATCCATTGCTTCTTTTTGTAATGTTGCTACTTCACGCACAACTAGGCGCCTCCATTTCACGTTCAAGATTCTATACCCTCTATTGTATCGGATTTTGCCTAAAAGATAAAATGACTCCTTACAGTTGTCGTAAATCTGTTACAACTTCACTAGTATAATATTGATCACTTTCCAAAAAACCTATCAGCTTGGATGCAACTTTCTCTGCACTACTTAGCTGACCAGACACTTTATACTCTTTAAATTTATTTACCAACGCAAATTCACTTTCTGAAGCTTCACGAATTTTCCCCTGCATGTTCGTGTCAATAATTCCTGGAGCAATAGATACTAGCTTTACACCATTTGTTTTCCTGGATTCCTCTAGCTGTACTGCTTCTGTAAAACGATCAAGTCCTGCCTTCCCAGCACAATAACTGCTCCACCCCTCATACCCATTTCGACCAGCGCCAGAAGAAATTTGCATAACCTTTTTCGGAATTTCTCTTTGTTCTGTCATTCTTATAAACGTTCCAGTTAATATCATAGGTGCAGTTAAGTTTACCGCAATGCTTTTAGCCACTAGATTAGAATCTATCTCTCCAGCTGTTCCTATTGGTTCGATGGTTCCTGCATTATTGATAAGGGTCAGTGATGTTGCCTCTTCTATCACGTTATTCAACAGCTCTTCTAGAGTTTCTGCTACCTTTTCGGTTGCTGCTAAATCTAATAGAACGTGATGATAATTAGGATGTTCAAGCTTACTTTCTCCCCTTGCAATACCAAATACTTTCTTATCTTTATCTATAAGTTGTTTTACAAGCTCTTGTCCGATCCCGCTAGTGGATCCAGTTACGATAACTACGTCCATCTTTTCTCCTCCTTTAACTACTGATTCTATTAGCATATCCTTCCTTCTGTCTCCTTTCAAATATCCTTCTCCCTTTCTATTTAAATGAAAGACTGAAATTTATTTCAAGTAAAACTTTTTAGGATTAAAAGGAAATAAAAGGGGGTAAATGATTTAAAACAAATAATCTTGCATAGGAGGATTTCAAATGGCTACTAAAGAACTGGCATTGCACGAACAACTAGAGGTGCACGAGGTGTTAATCTTTAAAACTTCTTGTGTCGCAAAAAGTAAATTATTTATGGATTTAGTACAAGACAAAAAATTAAAAGAAATTTTAGAGGAAGACTTAGAGCTTTCTACAAAGGCTATTAAGGATTTAAGAAAAGTCCTTGCAGACGCAAGCAAATAATTAATTAGGAGGAATTTAAAATGGCTACTAAAAAAGAGGAAACAAAAACAGAACAACAAGAAATGGCAATGATTGACGACTTAGCAATTGCTACCGATTTATTAATTACTTCTAAAGCAGCTGTTAGAAACCTAGCTACTGCAATTACGGAAACTGCGACTCCTTCTGTTAAGAAGCTGCTGCGTCGTGAGTTGGATACTGCCATTGATACACATGATAAAATCGCACAATACATGATTAAAAACGAAATGTATCACGCGTATGATTTAAACGAACAAATGGAGCATGACTTAGAAAAAGCTGATATTGCCTTAAATTTAGCGAAAAAATAGGGATTCGGAGATAACTCCAAATCCCTTTTTTATAGCACTACTCAATTCCCTCTATCGTTACTTCCTTCACTGGTAAGAATAGCTCGCCAGTCTCTAAGTATTTCACCTGTACCTTGTCGCCCACTTCCATGTATACAACGAATGGTGCCATTTCCGAAGAGACAATGTAATTTGCTTTATTGTCTAGTAGGAACGATACTTGGGTGAAGTCTCCTACACGTTCTTTAAATACACGAACTACTGTACCAGACACTGATTTTTCCTCGGCGCTAGAACTACCGTCTACAGTGCTTCCACCACGCTGAATAGCTGTTTTATAAAGTTTTAACGCTTCATTTGGCGTATTCCCGTAAACAGAGATTTCCGGGTTCGCTGCTGACACGATAAAGTAGTTTTGTAGAAACCCGTTTGAGTCTAATACTGGTGTTAGCCAGCTTGCTTCTCCATAAAAATTATAGAGAACAGGCATCTCACCAGACCATTTCTTTTCAATAAATTTCTTTTCAATAATTTGAAGTGCACCTTGTGAGTCCATATAGGAATCCTCTAGGTTACCAGTGTAATAGGTAGCTTTACCAGTTCGACCGTCAGTTAAGGAGTAACCCAGCATAGAGTCCACGCCTTCTTTAGGGCTAGTGAAATCTGTAAAATAATACATTTCTCCGTTTTCAGTGAAGATAGGACTTACATTAGCCTCCGTCCCTTCGTCTGAAGGAAGCTTCACTTCTTTTTTACCGATCAAGCTATTAATAAAACCATGTACATATTTTCCATAATAACTGTTTTGTAAGCTTACAGTTTCTGGTGAAACAGCACCATCAATAAATTCAGGTACATCTGCTAAAGCAAATGATTCCGTTTGACCTGTAGCTGGGTCTACAACAACGATCCCCTCTACATCAAAGCCATTACGTGCAGTGATAAATTTACCGTATGAACGAATATAGTATGGTTTTCCATCTTCATCGATTTCTAATTGGGCATCTCCATAGAAAATTTTAGTCGGATGCTTCATACGCATATGTCTTTCTAAGTTTTTATGAAGAAATGACGATGGTGTATAGGTCATTTGGGATTTCACAAATTTAGGGTTATCCGCTGAATCAGTTGCACTCATTGTGAAATAACCTGGCGTAACGTCTCCATTCCACCATTTGAAGAATCCTGAAAATTCTACCGGTGCGATATATACGTACTTGCCATTTACCTTTTGAATTTGCAAATTACCTAATTCATAGTAGCTTGTATCTGGTACTTGACCAAACGCCTTCTTCATTTTGTTACGCGCAAACTTAGGAGGAACACTAGCTGGTGTTTTCGTTTCATCGAATGCCTCAATTTCAACTTCTTCATCCATTTTTGCTACTTCATACTTTTTATCAGCATTCCACACAGGTGCTGATAGCATATAAATTGCTAAAGCTAAGCTTCCTAGTAAAAGGATACCTTTTACCTTTTGTTCTACACCTCTTGCCAAAAACGTTCCTGCAAAGGTGATCAATACTAGCCACGGCCATAAGGCAGTCCAGTTTCTATCTAAATTTGTTACATAATATATGATTGCGACTACAACGAACGTTAGGATTGCAAGTAAAGCAATAGAAGACACTTTATCCTTACGATCGCCGCCAAGTGGGACTACTAATAATGCAGTGAGTACTGCGACTACGGCTGAAATAATAAATACAAAAGCCATTTATCCATCCTTCTTTCTTTTTTTCTACTTCTTTATACGGTTGAAAGAAGAAATAGTTTCAAACTTTATCCCATATAGACCTCACTCTTACCAATTCTGGATCACAGCAGCTCTAATAGCCAGGTGTTCCCTTCCTTCCTAATCGGAACTCTAACCAAAAAACAATAACTTACATCGTCCTCTGTGTGTTTAAGATGGTGTTCTAATAATTTAGAACAAAAGAACCACGGTTCACCGGGTTCTTTTTACATTTTCTAGCTTGTTTTACTTTGATACTGTTTTTTTCTAATGCAACAGTTATGGAGAAGCGTTTTTTGAAAATGTCTTTTTTCCTTTGTTATTAACGTTATACTCCAACCTATTCTATCTATCAAACATCTATCTAGTACCATTAATAATTCGTTAAACGTCGGAGCTCATGTAAAATATAAATTGAAATTAGCTAAATTTACTTTTGAATTATATAATTAAATCTTGTTTACAGGAGGTGTGTACATGCTGTTTCTTCACAGAATATATCAAAAGACCACATGGAAACAGCGCATATTCGCGATTGTTCTCATATGTTGTGTTATTAGCTCGATTGTATTTGTGTACCATAATCATTCTCTATATAAAAATTCGATTGCAGAAGTCGTTGAAATGACTATAGACAACTCAGTAGAAGTAAAAGATATTCATCAAAATAAAGACGTATTATATACACAGCAAATAATCGCCGAAGTAAAAAATGGTCACGAAAAAGGTTTACTCGTTCATTTAACGAATGAGTTTTCAGAATCTCAAGCATTTGACCAGAAATTTGAAGTTGGCAGTGAAATTTTCATTTCTGTTAATGAGCAAGTTGAAGAAGTCCAAGAAAACACTGGCACGATTACCGGTGTGAAACGTGATAAATATTTAGTCATCATTGCGTGGGTCTTTATCTTTGTACTTCTGCTCATTGGAAAAAAACAAGGATTGTTATCTGTTATTGGTTTAGCTTTTAATGCGATGCTACTTTGGTTCGCCTTAGACATTTATATCGATCATGCAAACCAGAGTCTGCTATGGATTTGTGGGGTTAGCATTATTTTATTTACCGTCGTTTCTTTATTACTCGTGAATGGGGTTAACGAAAAGACATTCGCTGCGATCATAGCTACACTGATTGGTACGTTTTCGTCACTTCTCATTACGTACATTGCTTTAGTCGTTACAGGTGAAAATGGCCTTCGTTATGAGGAATTACAATTTATAACGCGTCCATACAAAATTGTATTTTTAGCTGGCATTTTTATTGGTTCTTTAGGCGCCGTAATGGACGTCTCGATTACAATGTCTACTTCGATTTTTGGGTTGTATGAAAAAGACCCTACTATTTCTGTAAAAGATCTCACAAAATCTGGAATGGAAATCGGCAAGGATATTATGGGCACTATGACGAATATTTTATTTTTTGCTTATGTTAGTGGTTCAATCCCTACTCTGTTACTTTATTTTAAAAATTCGTCTACGCTCGGCTACACTCTTTCAATGAATCTTTCACTTGAGTTAGTTCGTGCATTAACAGGCGGTATCGGTATTGTTATCACGATTCCAATTGGGCTTTATACCGCAATATTTTTTGTCAAGAGAAGGAAGGCTAAGTTATGAATGTAATCGTTTTACTTGCCGGACTGTTATTCCTATTGATGACAGTCATAGGCGGACAAAAAGGCGTTCGTTCTTTTATTGCATTATTCTTTAATTTTGGAGTCATTATCGTTACGCTATTTTTTATGAATGCTCCAACGATAAATCCCATTTTATTAACATTTATCGCATGTGTGCTCATTAGTTGTATTAACCTCTTTTATATTAATAAAGTGAACCGCACAACGAAAACGGCTTTTATAGCTACGATTATTACAACCGTCATCTTAGTCGCCTTTATTACTGCTATAACAAATAAGGCAATGATACAAGGTTTTGGCGAAGAGGAAACAGAAGAGTTGGGGATGTTTTCATTTTACATTGGACTTGATTTCATAAAGATAGCTGTGTCGGTGATCATTATGAGTACAATTGGAGCCATCACAGATGCTGCCATTGCTATTGCATCGCCAATGCGTGAAATGCACTATCACCATCCAAATATCGAGCGCCAAGAGTTATTCCGTTTTGGAATAAGTATCGGACGCGATATTTTAGGAACGAGTACGAACACGCTTTTTTTTGCCTTCTTCGGTAGTTATTTGGCTTTACTTATATGGTTTAAAGACTTATCTTACTCTGTTGGAGAAATTGTTAATTCAAAAGTTTTTAGTAGCGAAATAATAACTATATGTTGTGCAGCAATAGGTGTCACATTAGTCATTCCAATTACCGCTTGGATCACCTCTTATTTTTTAGTAGGCAAACAGCGTGATAGGAAAAATTAAAATCCACAAAATACTTGAAAAAGTTTTTATATATTATTTTATCCAGTATCACTTTCTTGTTGGTTTATTTAACAACCGATAAATGCAATTTAGTTATTTGAATAGCTCTTAATTTACATACGGTAAACCAGACGGTCAGAATCTAAACCATTTGTTCTTACGTTCAACAAATTAGATATTCCAAAGTCATATTCTATTCACTAGAAGTTAGTGATTAAAAAACAAGGCTAAAAACAAAAACCCTATAAGATGACCTTTTTTTCAAAGGTCTATCTTATAGGGTTTATTTGGTTATGATAAGAATCTTTTTATGAGATTATTTTAACTCATTTAAGATTTCATCTAATTTTTCTGTTTCTGTTGTTACACCATTGCTTGAGAAGTACCAGTTAACACCATCTAGGTACACAATTTTGCCTTCTTTGTAAGCACGAGTTTGTTTAATAATATCATTTTCAATATCTGCTTTAATTGCATCTACATCAGAAGCAGTACGGTCAATTATTAATAAAACTTCTGGATCTACAGAAAGAACCGATTCATAAGAGAAATCTGAACCATGAGATGATGCCTCAATATCAGTAGTTGCTGGTTTGAAACCAAAGTCATTGTACACATATGCAAAACGAGAATCTGCTCCGTTATCGAAACCAGAGATTTTTTTGTCATTGTACATTGCTACTAACGCATTTTCATAACCTGCTGCTTTTTCTTTCACTTCATCCACTTTTGCTTGTAGATCTGCTTTTAGCTTTTCAGCTTCTGTTTCTTTATCAAAGATTTGAGCTGCTAAGTCAACTGTTTCATTTACAGCGTTAATATAATTTTCATTGTCAGAACCGATGAATACTACATTTGGTGTAATTTCTTTTAATTCCTCATAGAATGGTGCTTGACGACCTGAGATGAAAATAACATCTGGTTCAGCAGCTGCTACCGCTTCAAAGTCGATTTGTTTTAGCGTACCAACATCAGCTACACCGTCAACAACATATTTTTCTTTTAAGTGTGGTGGGATATTACCTTTACCACCGTTCGCTGCGATTCCTACAATTCCCTCTACTCCAAGTGCATCAAGTGTATCTAAGAAACCGTAATCTAAAGTGATAATGCGCTCCGGCATTTTATCTAAAGTTACATCTTCAAATGTAATTGTTGTACCTTTTTCTTCATCTTCGCTTGAAGCTGTCAAAGAAGATATTTTCATTGGAAATGCAGATTTTTCAGCCGTGTCAGTTGCTGCTGAAGTTGAATCTTTCTCTGTAGATTCACCAGTTGCTGAATCATCATCTGAGTTACATGCTCCTAGCATTAATGTTAAAGCTGCAACTGCAGTTAAAAACTTCCATTTTTTCATCTTTCTTTTCCTCCTAAAATATACTTACTTTAATTGAAAATGATTATCATTTTCATTTCTAACTCTAGTTTAAATGAAACCCTCAAAATTTGTCAACTGATTTCTGCAATTAATTATCATTCTCATTTAGCCTCATGAAACACGTGCATAAGTGTCTGACTTATGCACGTACATGGAATCTACTGATTACAAACTAAAAGAAACCTTTCGTCTACAAAGTTATTGAGAATTAAAGTATACGCAAATACGGCAACCATCCTGCACTTGTACTGGGATATCCATATCGTAGACATCACGTAATGCTTCGGAATTGATAATCTCATGTGTTGGACCATCCTTTACAAGGCGCCCCTCTTTCAGTGCAACGATACGATCAGAATAAACAGAAGCAAAGTTAATGTCATGTAATACAATAACGACAGTTTTTCCTAAATCATCTACAAGTTTACGTAAGATTTTCATGATTTGTACGGAATGTTTCATATCTAGATTGTTTAACGGCTCATCCAATAAAATATATTCCGTATCTTGAGCAATTACCATGGAAATAAAAGCACGCTGCCTTTGACCACCTGATAACTCATCCAAAAACTTATCTTGCATATCTGTTAAATTTAAATACTCCAGCGCTTGATCTACCAACTTCTCGTCCTCTGCATTTAGTCGTCCTTTGGAATAAGGATAGCGACCAAAAGCAACAAGCTCACGTACTGTTAAACGGATATTTAAATGGTTGGCCTGCTTTAAAATAGCCACACGCTTTGCAAAGTTATTCGATTTCATTTTCTTTACATCCGTTTGATCTAAAAATACTTCCCCTGTATCCGCATCTAAAAGGCGGCTTACCATGGATAACAATGTGGATTTACCTGCACCATTTGGTCCAATAAAAGAAGTGATTGCCTTTGGTTGTATTTTTAGTGTTACATTTTCAACGACCGGTTTTTTCCCAAAGCTTTTAGAAAGCTCTTTAATTTCTATCATGCTGCTTTCCTACTTTCCTTTAGTAATAAGTAAATAAAGTAAATCCCACCGACAAAGTTAATGATGACACTAATAGTTGTATTTAAATGAAACACATGCTGTACGATAAATTGTCCTCCGACAAGGCCGATAATACTAATCAAGCTCGCTCCAACAATTAGTACAGAATGCTTATACGTATCTAAAAATTGATAAGCTACGTTCGCTACGATTAGTCCTAGGAATGTAACAGGACCAACTAGAGCTGTGGAAGTAGCTATTAACACAGAAGATAAAATCAAAACTTGTAGAACAATCTTGTCATAGTTAACACCGAGGTTAATGGCATTGTCTCGACCTAACGAAACAACATTCAAATCTTTTAATAACCTAGAGCCATACAAAAATGCCAGTCCTAGTATAACCATGGCAATTAGTAATAATTCGGTTTTCACATTCATAAAGCTTGCAAACAACCGAGCTTGTAAACTTTCATATTCAACAGGATCAATGATGACCTGCATAAATGTCACTAGACTTCCTAGCAAAGTCCCAATAATCATACCTGCTAATAAGAGAAGGAAGATTGGATACTTATCTGCTCGGAATAAGAAACGATATAAAAGCACCGCGAAAATGATCATTGCCATAATCGATACACTAAAGTTCAAATAACGATTTACGACGAATAAAGAGGCAGAGCCTGCTGTAAAGTAAATCACCGTTTGTACTACCTCATACATAGAGTCAACACCCATTACGGAAGGTGTTAATAAACGATTATGTGTTACTGTCTGGAATATAATCGTTGCATATGCAATTGCAGTACCCGTGATTACCATTGCAGCTAAACGTTCTACACGCTTTGGAAAGGCATAACTAAAGCCGCCTTGAATATTATAAAATGCAAACAATGCCATACATACTAATGCAATAACAGCCAAAATAATTAGCTTCTTACTATTTTTTCGCATATGCTTTCCCCCTAAACAACATAATTAAGAAGATCGCACTGCCAATTACGGCAACTGTTGTATTTACCGGAATCTCATAGGGATGAACTATTAGTCGGCTGATAATATCACATGCGAGTAAGAATGCTGCTCCCATGAAAATAGTATGCGGGATTGTCTTGCGTAAATTATCTCCTAAATACAAAGAAACAAGGTTCGGTACGATTAAACCTAAAAACGGTATAATACCTACTGTTAAAACGACCGTTGTAGAAATAATTGCTACAATAACAAGACCTATATTTAATACTGTACGATAACTTAAACCTAAGTTTTTTGCAAAGTCCTCACCCATGCCTGCTACAGTGAATTTGTTTGCGTAAATATAAGCTATAATAATGGCAGGTACGGCTACGTATAGTAATTCATAGCGTCCAGAGACAATTAGTGTAAAGCTTCCTAAGAAGAAGGAATCTACATTTTGTAAGACATCTGCTTCGTATCCTAAGAATGTGGAAATGGCACCAATGATATTACCATACATAATACCAATTAAGGGTACGAACATAACATCCTTGAACTTAATACGCTCAAGCAATTGCATAAAAATAAACGTACCTATTAGTGCAAATGAAAAACTAAAGAAAATTTGTCCCATATAAGACATATTTGTAAAGAATATCATCGAAACTATGACACCTAGTTTTGCTGCATCCAGCGTACCGGCCGTTGTCGGTGATACGAACTTATTTCGACTTAAACTTTGCATAATTAAGCCTGCAATACCCATTCCTGCACCAGCTAAAATAATTGCCATTAAACGTGGCAATCGACTCATTACAAAGATTTGGGTCTTCTGGGAGTCCAAATCAAGCAGATCACTCGGTTTTATATCAATGGCACCTATAAATAGCGAAATAAAGGATAGGATAATAGTTGCTACTACTAATATCCATAATCTCATTTGTAATCCCCATAAAAAATATATTTCTCAACTTTGTTGATAACGATTATCATTATTGAGTCGTCTTCCATTATAAACAACGAATATAGTAAAATCAACATGTACTACTTAATTACATTGTTAATTTCAACAATTCTTTGTACTCTAAAATTATGGAATTGACGTTAGTTTATAAACATATGTTTTACAATATAGTTTAGGGTAGGATATTAACCTGAGAATCCTAGTTTTTTAGACCTAATAACTTCCAGCAGGCAAAATTATAAAAAAGATTAAATTCGGGTTATAATAGAAGCTTCTTTGTAAATTACTGTTTATATTTTGGCTATATTAAAGGGTGGGGTTGATTTATGATGAAAAGAAATCTTAAATCAGAGAGTAGAATTGATTTTTCGCACCAGCCGGACGCTTTCCTCGGGGTAGCGATAAGCCATCACTCATCGCTAGCGCGTATTTATGCTGTCTTATCTATCTCACTCATCCCGTAGGAGTCGATGTCTGGCACTCCAAGCAATAAATGGGATCAGGTTTAGGTTCGATAAAGCGCTAATAAATTTACTCGAATAAGCGAAGCTGAAAAACTGTCACCAACCCAATTTCGTCATCTATTTTATGATTTTAATAGTAATTGGAATGTCCTTTTTATAATGTTTACAGTCACCATAAAAAATTGTTAGTCAAAATCAACGAATAACTTTAAGCTTATATTTTTAAAATTCCTCTACATTTCACTATCAAGAGAATATGAAAAAACTGCTCTTCATATTCCACCTTACGAAAGAGCAGTTCTATTGATTTATTTATTAAGTTTCGTAGATTACCTATAGAACTTAATGACTCATCTGTTTACAGACTGACTTCCTCTATACAAATAGCTTTCTTATTTCTTACCGAAAAGCCTTTCCTCCAGCTAATTGTAACCATGAAGGCCGACGCGACCAATAGTCCACTTAATATATAGAAACATATGATAATTAATCCGGAAGAGACCATTCCTGTAAAAAGTGCAAGCAATAAAATTCTGATGAGCAAGCCAATAGAACGGAACAAACTATCAACTCTGCCAATAATCTTGTTCGGAACTTGATCCATAAGGAACGAATTTCTCGCTACTCGAGCCCCACTGTTTCCGATAGCTAAAAACAACATTAACGATAGGTATACAGGTAGTTCTACAAAAACAATCAAAGAAATGGCAACGGTATATATAAGCACTCCTAATATAATAGTCTTCTCATTTCCTAGTTTTTTCGCAAGCATCGGAACAAATGCCCCTGCTAGCACTGCTCCAGCAGCATATATCATTCCTTCTAAGCCATAAACGCTAGCATCCGCCTCTAGTACTTCCACTAAATAAACAGGAAACAAATAATTCGTCAGCATAACTCCTATAAAGGGCATAAAGGCAAATACCAAAAAAACGAACATGGCTGGACGTCCCATCATATAAACTAACCCATCCCAAGCTCTACCTTTCTCTTCCTTCTCTGCTTCTGATCGTTTCGCTCTGGCATAAGGAAGTTTAACATAGAAGTAAATAGCTGCTCCGTAAGTCAAAACATCTAATAGTAAAATAAAATGTAAATCCCATTTCATTAACAAAATACTAGCTACTCCTCCAGCTATCATGCTAGAAAGCTGCCCCTGTACCTCCATTGTCCCGTTTAAAGATTTATACTGATCCTTATGAAAAATCTCCTGATTCATCGCAAACATGGTTGGATAAAAAATAGTGTAATACAGACTGCCAATCATATAAATTAGTGTGTAATGCCAAATTTCATAGGATAAGCCCAAGAATCCAATGGAAGTGAAAAACAATAAGGCAACTAAACAAACTATTTCACTAATTAACAGCAACTTTTTTCTGGACATTCTATCTACTAACGAGCCAACAAAGGGCGTTATGATAAAACTAATGATAGTCATTGAAATCGTAATATAACCGAATACTGCGTTACCGTCGTCACTCGTCACGAGCATCCAGGGAATTGCTATCATTGTAATTCCTGAGCCTATAGAGGAAGCTATATTAGCCAATATGATTAGCCAAAATCTTGAGTCTTGATATAAATTTTTCATCGTCAAACACCCCTTCAAATATTCTTACTATTCTTAATGTAAGGGAATTGACCTAGATTGCATTCAGCCAATGGTCTTAAATCAGCCTCATACCTTTGACTGAAGACACCCACCTTTACAGTCAGATAAAGGTGGGTGTCTTTGTTTTATTTTAAGGTTTCCGTAAGATATAAGTCCTTTTGGATTTGTTTCAAAGCCTCCGTAAGCTCTATATGATAGAAAATAATTAAGTTTCTGGTTGCTCGCGAGACCATCGTGTAGAGAAGAAACTTGTCATTGGTCCCATTGTAAATCGATTGGTCAGCGTCTGCTATTAATACAGTCGTAAATTCAAACCCCTTTGCCATGTATCCTGGCATGATTAATATCCCTTTCATATATACCTTTTGTTCCTGTGATATTAGTTGAATAGAGGGAATGATATTCTTCAATTCCTCATAGAGCATCCTACAGCTTGCCATGTCCTTACATAATATAACCAAAGAGGTGTTGGTCTCATAATAAGAATCTACCACTGCTTTTATTTCCGTTAGCCGCTGCTCCTTGTCTATTCTTTTTACTAATGGCTTTCTCCCCCTCACTCCTAGCGAGAGGACCTTATCTTGCTTTAAAACAGCACTCATAAAATCTGTAATTTCATGCGTAGAACGATACGATTTGTTAAGTTCTACTATTGATATATCGGAAAGCTCCCTTGGTATCTGATCTTTTTCTGTTGGATTTACTATTTGGTTTTTATCTCCCAGCAAGGTAAAGTGAGCTTTCGGGAAAAGCTGCTGAATAGCTTTAAACTGAAGAAATGAATAGTCCTGTATTTCATCGATTACAATATGCTTGATGTCCAGGTTTCTGTCAATCCCTTTGATTTTAGCTTGTATATACATAAGCGGACCTAAATCTTCATAAAAAAGATGTTTGGATTTTATTTGTCGAATCGTTAATTCATAGACTTTTTTAGCCTCCGTTGTATCCATACTCCTAATGGAACCCGTATAAATTTTCATGATGTTAACGAATCCCAGTTCTTCTATTGCACTATGGAGGGGTGAGTACTGCTTTTCTATCTCTTTTTTACTCTGTCTCATTAAATCCTCGTCATCACCGATGTATTGGTCGACTCCCCTAAGCTCCTCGTATCTCCTCAAAATCGCCTGTTCCTTCCATTCCCTTAACCTAGGCATCAAGTGATTACGAATCTTTTTTAAACGGAAGTCTATTTCCAAGTTTGTATATTTTCGATAAAACAATTCTTGCAGCTCTGTAGCTGATATAAAAACTTTCTTACCAATACTCAATGTGTAAAAAGGTAAGCCGGCCATTGCTAAATCCTGTAGGGATTGTACGAGATGAATTGCATAAGCATTTGAGTTTTTCCAATAAAAGCTTTCCTGATGTATCAAGTCGGCCTTTTGTAGCCGCTCTACATTTTCATAAAAGGTCTCTGCCACTAATGGAAGGCGCTTCATGCCTTTATATAAACGATAATAGGTAGAATGGACGACATTTTCCTCTCCTAATTCCGGTAACACATTAGAAATATAATCATTGAACAAATCGCTTGGGGAAATAAGCATAATATTTTTGGCCGAAAGCGTCCTGCGGTATTGATATAGAAGATAAGCGATGCGTTGCATAGCTACAGATGTCTTTCCACTTCCCGGTGGTCCTAGCACCATCATATTATGATGACTTTCTGAACGAATAACTGCATTCTGATCACTTTGAATGGTCGTCACAATACTCTTCATCTTTTGTTTTGCCGTATCCGTCATAAGGCTTTGTAGCACCTCATCACCGATATATATGTCTGCATCAAATATTTGTAGAAGATTATCGTAGGAGATTTTAAATTGTCGGCGTCTTTGGATCTGGACGGGCACTATCTCTTCACTAGGAATTTGGTAGAACGCTTCACCTAATTTGTTTTCATAAAAAAGACTCGATATAGGGGCACGCCAATCATGGATAATAATATCACCTGTATCTTCTTCACCAAACGTAGCGAGTCCAATATAAAGGTTTTCCAGTTGTTCATCCTCTATATCAATTCGTCCAAAATAAGCACTTTTATAGAGTAGCTCTAACTTAGAAAGCACATCATTAACATGGATATAACGTAACTCTTTTTCCTTGAGAGTAGGTAGTATGGTTGCAAAATCAATTCCACGTTCATCAGACAAATCTGAGAACTCCTTTGAAACGGATTGCCGCTCTTCTATTAGTTCACCTTTTTGTTTTTTAAGAAAAACTTGAAGAACATCTATATGTCCCTTTAGCTTTTCAACTACTGTGGTTAAATGTCGCTGTTCCTCATCCCAAATATGTTTTTCCATCCACTAACCTCCCTGACATAGCATGCTTATGTATTATTACAAAAAATTCTAACAATTTGCAGTCTTATAATAAAAAAATAAATCTGCTATAATGAATATATAAGAAAGGCAGAGACACTAGTGTCCCTGCCTTTTATAGTCTATGCAAATAAGCAAAAATTTATAAGATTTACCTCAAGGCTATAGCTCTAAAGGTATTCCCATTACTTTAGATCGTTTCTTTATAGACTACGTACCACTCTTCTTCTTTTTGAAGAATGTTGGTGCCTACCCAGCCTGCTTTAAGTAGCTTTTGCTGTTCTTCTATGTCAGACATTTTTATATTCATCTGACTTTCACCAAATACAATATAGTCATTTCCGTCGAGCCTCTTGCAAAATATGTAACGTAACATATTATCATACTTACGTTTAAGCGCTTTAATAACCATTCCTTGGCTAAGCTTGTCCTTCAAGCTGGCAAAGTTAAATGGAGCTACTGTCGCACAAATGTAGATGTACGGAGAATCCTGCAGGAGCTCCATTACTAGGTCTGCTAGTTTTCTTTGAAGACCGTAGCCTCGATATTCTGGATGGACATTTGTGATTTCCTGGTAAACCACATCACCTAATTCTGATTCAGAAAGACCGATATCATATCCTAGATGATGCTCATCCATTACCGGGATTGCAAGGGTACGAAACGCAATTAGCTCCTCACCAGCAAATACTCCTACCATTAAACGATGCTTAAGAGAATCTTCAAACTCCTCTCTTGTGAGAGGCTGTAAAAACTCCTTGTTCTCTAAGTGTTGGAGAACAACGCTCTGTAACGCTAAAATTTGTTCCATATTGTCTGTTGTTAATTCTCTAGCTGGATAATCTTTTCCCCCTAGACTGACAGTCCATTCTTTCATTGATACACTTCCTCTTACTTCATGACTTTTACGGTGAACTCGGTTAACTCTTTTAACATATTTTCATCCACATCAATTCCTAAACCTGGGCGCTCATTAAGTTTAATAAATGGGACATCATAGCATAAGTTTCCAACGTCCTTCGAGAATTTAAGTGGACCGGTCAATTCAACACTCGTAAATGCTTTTTTAGAAAATGCCACATGAAAACCTGCTGCTGAACCAATGGAAGACTCCACCATTGAGCCAATCTGGCATTCAAGTCCAGCCATTTCTGCCATATGAGCGAGCTTCATAGCAGGATATATACCGCCACATTTCATCAGCTTGATATTCACCTTATGCGCGGCTTGTTTTTCTATTAATTCACGCATGTCTCGTATTCCTCTCAAGCCTTCATCCATCATAAGAGGAGTACTCGTTTTTTCCTTGACCTCCACCATGCCATTGAAGTCATCTGCCATAACAGGCTGCTCTAGCCAATCTAATCCTATATGCTCCAGCTGACGCATGGCAGAAATCGTGTTGGCACTGTTCTTCCATCCCTGATTTACGTCCACTCGGATAGCAACCCCATTACCCACTTTTTCTCTAACAGCTTGGATTCGTTGTACATCCGCTTGTACTTCAGTTCCAACCTTCATTTTAAACGATGTATAGCCCTCTTTGATACGTTTTTCTGCTTCCTCTGCCATAGACTCTGGTGATCCTATGCTAAGTACATGAGTAACCGGAAACTTTTCGTGATAACGTCCGCCTAACAATTGGTAGACAGGAACTCCTAGTTTTTTACCTACTACGTCGTAACAAGCAATGTCTAAAGCTGCTTTAGCTGCTGGAGCTTGGTAAACCGCCTTGTCCATTTTTTCATGCAGTCGCTCAAACTCCATTGGATTTTCTCCAATCAAAGCCGGTGCTAACGTATTTTTCAGCATCGCATAAGTACTCTCCCACGTTTCCCCTGTTACATGCTCGTCTGCTACTGCCTCCCCATATCCAATGAAACCTTCTTCTGTTGTTAGCTTAACTATAATCGAAGGCATATCATCGTATGTATGATAGCTGATGATAAATGGGTCAATTAATGGTAATCTAATAGCATAAATTTCTATTTCTTTAATTTTCATATTTTTCTAACTTCCTTTACATTTTTATATTATTTAGTTATAGTTGTCGTTAAATAGTCGTTAATATTTTAAAAAAAGGAGGATGTCATGCAAACACGTATAGCAGTACTTGGTTCTAGAAACTTTATAGATCGCTTGAAGCTTTTCGAACAAGAAATTCCTTCTATCCGTTTAGATTATTATCAATATCATACCCCAAAAGAAGCAAAGGAACTACTAAAAAATATAAAACCATGCGACGCTGTATTTTTCTCTGGTTCGCTCCCCTATCTATATGCGGAACAGGAGAGAGAGCTGTTGCCGGTACCTTCCTATTATTTAAAACAGGATGGTACTTCTGTAGCCACTACATTATTAGCAACCTGTAATACTCCTATACAACAAATATCCATGGATTTAATAGAACCTGCCCTTGTAGAGAGTGTCCTACAGGATATTAATCAAACCGATTCAGTACCCTTCCTTAAGCAAATAGATCCGGCGTTCTCTTTAGATGAAGTGGTTTCCTTTCATATAAATCTTCAAAGGAAAGAAAAAACAAAATTGGCTATCACCTCTGTGCACGCAGTTTATGAGACCCTGGTACAAAGGGGAATCCCTGTTGTACGAATGATTGACCCTAAAAACTCTATTTTAAAGTCCCTTGAAGAAACTAGGTCACTGGCATTACTCACAAAAAGTGAGGCTGCTAAAATTGCCGTTTGCTCTATTTCGCTTACCGAGCAAGACATTCATACAGCAGCTACCCTCAAAAGTATTGCAGATTCTATCGATGCTTCTATTGTAAAATCGGATGACCTCCTTTACTTGCTTTTTACAACTCAAGGGAAGGTTCAACAAGCCTTGCAGAGCAATAAGGTCGATGGTTGGTTGAAACTTTTTAGTACACCCATTCGAATTGCCTTTGGATATGGCACTACAGCGATAGAAGCAAGTGAAAATGCCAAAGATGCCTTAGCCCATGCGACTGAAAATACAGCCTTCCTTATGAATGAAAGAAAACAATTGACTGGTCCCCTCTTCCAGGATAAAACCAAGATCAATTTAAGAACGAGCGATCCTCGACTTTTGGTATTGGCTAAGGAAACAACATTAAGTCCGGCAAACCTTTCTAAAATTATGCTTTTTAGTCGCCTCCACCATTCCGTTGCGTTTACGGCACATGATTTAGAAATCTTTTTAAAGGTCAGCCGCAGGACTACCGAAAGGATACTAAAGAAGCTGTTGAACAAAGGTTATGCATCCATTGTCGGGGAAGAAATGACGTACCAGCAAGGCCGCCCGCGAGCAATCTATGAATTTAATTTTCCTACCTACCAATAAATGTGTATGGGCATCAACTAATCTTTTTATCCATATTCGATCATGAACCTATAAAAAAAGAAAGAAAGTTCAGCTTGTCACTGAACTTTCTTTTTTACGCTTCGGCAATCTCTCTGTTTAAAATTTCTTGCTTTTCTTCCTCTGTAATTTTAACAATAGAGAATCCTACCGCGGCATAGATCATAGATAAAATTGGCACTGTAAAGTTTAAAATAGCATAGGGCGCATATTCAAAAGCACCTACCCCTAATGTTCCTAATATGAAAACACCACATGTGTTCCAAGGGATGAACACCGAAGTCAGCGTTCCTCCGTCCTCTAAAGCACGAGAAAGGTTTTTAGAGTGAAGCCCCATATTCGTATATGCTTTAGAAAACATTCTTGCTGGCACAACGATGGAGATATATTGCTCAGAGCATGTCGCATTCGTTGTAAAGCAAGCTAATATAGTAGAAGCTATCATCGAAAAAGCAGTCTTTGCTAGCTTTAAAATTTGATTCATAATAGATTGAAGCATACCTGAAAATTCTAAAATCCCACCAAATGTCATCGCCACAATGGTCATCGACACGGTATACATCATGGACTCCAATCCACCACGATTAAATAGTTCATCCACCATTGTGTTACCTGTTTCAATTACAAATCCACTTTGAAGAGCGCTAACAGCTGATGCTACGTCTCCCCCTTGTATAAAAATTTGAGAAAGGAATCCTAGTAAAATACCAACTACTAAAGCTGGTATAGCTGGTACCTTTAAAGCAACTAATACAATTACTGCTAACGGGATTAACAATAACCATGGAGATATTACAAAGCTTTGATCAAGCACACCTATTGTTTGCTGGATGCTCTCCTGATCAATACTGCTATTTTTATATTTCATTCCTAACAGACCGTAAGCTACTAACGCAATTACCGCTGCTGGTATAGTTGTATAAAACATATGTCGGATATGTACGAACAAATCTGTCCCTGTAAGACCAGCTGCAAGATTGGTAGTATCAGAAAGTGGCGACATCTTGTCACCAAAATAAGCTCCAGAAATAACTGCGCCCGCAATCATAGCTGCTGGAATCCCCATGCTTAGACCAATCCCCATACCTGCAACCCCGATAGTCCCCATTGTAGACCAGGAGCTACCAATGGCCAGAGAAACAATCATACAAATCACACAAATAGTTACTAAGAAGAAGGACGGAGTAATGATTTTTAGTCCAAAATAAATCATGGTGGCTACTACGCCTCCACCAATCCATGCCCCAATAATAAGGCCGACCAATATAATGATGACTACTGCTGGTAGTGCTAGTTTAATCCCCTTATACATCATTTCTTCGATATCATTCCATTTAAAGCCATGCTTCCAAGCAACAAAAGCTGCTATGATTGTACCGACTATTAGCGGAATGTGAGGACCTTGCTCCAACTTAACTACAGCAATAACCATTGTTATAATCATTACTATTAAAGGCGTAATCGCCCATATTAATGACATTTCTTTTTTCTCTGTTTGTTCCTTCTTTTCTACCATTCCACTTCACCCCTTCACGACTTTTTCGACAATTTATAATTGTCGTTTATTAGTCGTTATTAGAGATATATTAATCTTTTATTAAAAATTCGTCAATCTTTTTTAGCAACTTGTAAAAGCGTTTTCATAAGGACTTGAGCGCCGATATAAAGGGCTTTACGGTCAAAAGACATATGTGGATGATGAAGACCAGGAGAAAGGTCTGCACCGACCCCAATCATAGTAGCCTTTAAATCTGGCTGTCTAATCGTATAAAAATGGAAATCATCACTACCAGATGTGATAACCTCTTCCGCCAGGCTCTCTTCTCCTATCGCTTGCATGATACCTTCTTTAGCTATTAAAGCAGCCTCATTGGAGACTTCTGCTCCTGGAGTGATATCCTGCCATTCCCATTCTATATCTATATCAAAAAGAGTTTGAAGAGCATGTAAATTCTTTTCAATTTGTACTTTCATCTGTTTTAGCACACTATTCTTTTGAGCACGTGCATCAATTGAAAAGCTAGCTGTACCAGGAATAATATTAGAGCTCTCACCGCCAGCCTGGATTTTAGTTAGTTTCGCGGAATATGCCTCAAAAGGAGAAAAATATAAATTCTTTAAGGATTGATGTATAGCGACTGCTACATCAATTGCATTCTGCCCTTGATGAGGTCTGGCTCCATGGGCATCCATTCCTTTAATTTTACCTTCAAGAAACATAGCTGCTCCGTGGTGAATTGCTGGTGAAACCTTACCAAAAGGTAGTTCTTCTATCGGTCTTAAATGCACACCAAAGAGATGCGTAACTCCTTCAAGCGCTCCTCTATCAACCATAGAATTCGCACCATTTCCTTTTTCTTCTGCAGGCTGGAAGATGAAACGAATACGTTTATTTAATTTTTCATCCTTGAGTAAAAGAAGGGCTCCTAAAACCATAGAGATATTAGCGTCGTGACCGCAGGAATGATTGGCGCGGTAAACCCCGTCCACCTCCTGCCACAAAGCATCTATATCTGCACGAATTGCGATCACTTCATCCCCTTCACCTATCTCTGCTAGGAGGCCTGTAACATCATCAAATAATCGATAAGATACGTGGAGCGAATCAAGGATCTCTGTTATTTTTTTCGTTGTTTCGAATTCCTTCCAGCTAACTTCGGGGTATTTATGAAAATGTTCAAACCACTCTAAAATTTGAGATTCTACCTGCATCTTTTCTCATTCTCCCTTTACACTTTTTTATTTTTAGAGCTCTTTTGAAGCCCCAACTTTTTACTTTACGATTTCACACACACGGCCAATTTGACCATCTGTGAGTCTTACTTTAATACCGTGTGGATGAAAGGATGAATTCGTTAAAATATCTTGAACGATTCCTTTTGTTTTGTTACCGGTACGCTGATCCTTCTTCAAAATAATATAAACTTCTAGTCCTGCGTGAATGTCTTTTCTATTTTGTCCGTTCATATAATCACCTCTTTTTGTATCGTACCACTTTCATATCATGCTTACATCCATTTGTTTAATTGAAACCGGTTTTCCTTAGTAAGTTTTTAGAAGAAATGGTCGTCATTTTATATTTAGTACACTACACATGCCAATAACAGCTATGTTCTTTGGAAAAAGCAAGACTTCATGCTATACTGTGAAAGAATTTTCATTACAAAAGGAGTGTTTTATAATGGCGAAAAAAGGTTATTTCCTTATGGAATCTGGAGACAAAATTGAATTTGAACTATATCCAAACGAAGCACCAAACACAGTAGCTAACTTTGAAGAATTAGCTAACAGTGGTTTTTACAATGGTGTAGTGTTCCACCGTGTAATTCCTGGTTTTGTAAGCCAAGGTGGCGATCCAACTGGTACTGGTATGGGTGGAAGCGGTAAAACTATTAAATGTGAAACTGCTGGAAATCCTCACAAACACGAAGCTGGAAGCCTTTCTATGGCTCACGCTGGAAAAGACACTGGGTCAAGCCAATTCTTCATCGTTCACGAACCACAACCACATTTAAACGGTGTTCACACTGTTTTTGGTAAAGTAACTAGCGGTTTAGAAGTAGCAAAAGCTATGAAAAATGGCGACAAAATGGAAAAAGTCGAAGTATTCGACGAAGCTTAAGTTAGATATTTTAGGTCTTGGGGTGATTAATTCCAAGGCCTATTTTAAATAACAAAATCACACCCCTCCCCCAGCTAAATCCCCCGTATCGTAAATCACTGAACAATATAAACAGATCATTACATCATAGGAGGTAAAAGGATGAAGGATTTCCATTGCTGTGCAACTTGCATTCATTTTAGCAGTGAAAAAACGACTAAAGGCATGTATTATAAATGCAAAAGATTAGGCTTTCAAACTGAACCCTCTCATAAATTCAACTGTTGGAACCCAAAAGAAAATGTAAGAAAGCTAATGGAGAAGACAGACACTAGTAAGTCTTAAACGATTTAACTAAAATATTACAACTATATATTTACACCGCTTATCCAATATTGTATATTTTACATATAACCAAAAGGTTATGTGTTGAGGAGGTCATTTTTTGACGGACATTTACAGAGCAATAGCAGATCCCATACGTCGTCGTATCCTCACCATATTGTCTCAAAAGGAATGTACTCAAACCGAACTAGTTGATCATTTCCCAATCTCCCAGCCTGCAGTAAAAAAACACCTCACTATATTGCTAGAAGAGGAATTAATTGAGGAAAGGAGAGAAGGAAAATATCGCCTCTATCGTTTAAAGCAAGACAATTTTGCTGTTCACTATAAAAAATTGCAAGAAGAGATTGGTTTGATATTAGAGGATAAGCTCACAAGCTAAAAAACTATTTAGAGGAGGATTAAAATTGGTTAAAGTCGTTCAGTCGGTTCAAAAGGAAATCTTCATAAAATCTACACCTGAGAAGGTATGGAGAGCACTTACGCAAGCAGACGAACGTAATGCCTGGGAAACCAGAAGTTGCGAAATGGATATAAGTATCGGCGGACAGGTAACCCTAGATTATGGGTGGGGCGCTAGCTATGTTGGAACTATTATAGAGTTAGAGGAAGAACAAAAACTCATTTTGCAAGGGAACGACAAGCAATTGACCACATGGACCATTACCTCTGAAGCAGATGGTGTCCTTGTCTCCATTGAATATACAGGCTCTTGGGCTGGGGACATCGGCTTAATGGAAATGGACAATATGCTTTTTGGTACTTATCAGTTCATGTTAAACCTTAAGAGTGTATTAGAAAAGGAAGTGGATTTACGCAAAAACTTTTGGAAAAGTTGGATTGGTGTCTTGCATCGTACTGCAGATAAGCGAGAAGGAACTAAAGTAGTTCAAGTAATAGCCTCTACTCCTGCTGATGGGTTACTAGAAGTAGATGACGTGATTACAGCAGTAAATGGGAATACGGTTCAATGCTATGACGACTTGGAAAGTTATGTATTTTCATGTGATCCCGGGCAAAATTTAATTATTTCTCTTATTCGAGATGGGCAGGAACTGCCGGTTAGCCTTCATACGATTGGTTTTGGTCATTCCAATTAATTTCGCTATATTGGAATCCAAGTAGGCCCTCCTTCGAGAGCCTACTTTTTGTTATGAGGATATCTGTCGGACTAGCAACAGACCATCTCTCGTCACTAATCGTAAAGCCTTATCCATCAACCCGCTCGCTTCGCCACCTACCGTTTTATAAGACCTACCCTCTTAAGTACTTTCCTTCCAACTCATTGCATTGGTTTTTAAAACAGTACTTCAGTTCTTATAACATCTCCGTAAAATAAAAACTACTACATTGTAAATAAATTACTTTTATAGTCATAATTATTTATTATTTTAATATTTGGTTACTATATTACAATACAGTAACAATTATAATATAAATTTGTATATTTATACCTTTTATATGTTTTTGTCGGTATAATAAATTATAACAAAATAGTGATAGGCGGAGGTGTACCTATGTTTCTAATCACTCGCAAAATCAATGGTACAACAGAGACCTTGAAAAATTCCAACAGCCAATTCAATAAAACTTTTACAACTTATGAGGATGCCCATAAATTTGTTCTAAAGTTAAATAATAATATTATTCCTTCTAAGCATTGGAAGGTTACCGAAGAGACGATGGAAGTTACAAACGAGCAGTCATAACTGCTCGTTTTTTATTATTTTACAGTTTTGCTTACCTGTCCGACCTCACCATATCCCGTCAATACCAGTGAACCCCAATATTTTTTCGTATCGCCTAAAAAATAATATGAAAAATCGTTACATATTCATCAGTCTAACCTTATCCCTCTACATATAAATAAGATAACTCTTAGCGAGGAGGAGGTGTTAATAATGAGTTATTCAAATTATTGTGGTGGTGGCTACGGCGGTGGATACGGCGGTAACACTGGCGGTGGCGGTTACCCAGGCGGCGGAGCTGGCATGGGTTCTGGATTCGCTTTATTAGTTGTTTTATTTATTCTTTTAATCATCGTAGTTGGTACTTTCGGATACGGAAGTGGCGGCGGCGGTTATGTTGGCGGAGAGTCCTGCTAAATAAATGTGTTAATGTTCCTCCTAGTTACTATACTTTACCTCACAAGACGGGCTTTTAGGAGCCTGTCTTTTTTGTTACAGGTAGTTATTTTATAATGAGTTTAAGAGCTCAGCGTAATTATTTTTTGGAGTATTTACTTCCTTCGAAACTGGATAAGCCTCCATTAAGGCTGATTCAAAAGGGCTTAACATTGCTTTAAGCCTATCTTTATCACGAAGGTTTGGATCTAACCAATTCCCGAACATTTCTGGTGGTAGTATGACTGGCATACGATCATGAATAGTCTTTACTAAAGAATTAGCTTCGGTTGTGAGAATAGTGCAGGAATGAACCGTTTCTTCATTTTCCCTTTTCCAGGTCTCCCATATTCCGGCTACTCCAAATAGTTCATTGTTTTTCATTTTTATAAGCATTGGAATCTTTTCCTTTTCATTTGCGATCCATTCATAAAAGGAATTCATAGGTATGATACATCTTCGTTGTGTAAAAGCATTGCGATAGCTAGGTTTTACATCAACTGTTTCGGACCTTGCATTGATCATTTTGTAACCTATCTTCTCGTCCTTCGCCCAGCTGGGTATCAACCCCCACCGTAGCTGCCCCATTCTATTGCTGGTTCCATCGTTAATAATAGCTACGACAGACTGAGAGGGGGCTATATTATAATTAGGATAATAATCCTCTTCATTGGATACAAACTGCACATCAAATCGTTCTTTCATCTGTTCCATATCCGTATATAGACTAAAACGTCCGCACATAAGAGAACCTTCCTTTCTGTTATCTGTCCTATATCCTTTTCCTATTTATTGTTCGTTCAAACGCAGGCAAAAATTAAAAAAATCCCTAGAGTGTTTTACTCTAGAGACATTTTCTATAAGAGAAATGAAATACCAATAATGAGTACGATAGGTCCTAAAATAAATAACCAGGCTAACGGTCTTGCAAAGTTGACAGACCAGCCAACTCCAAAGCGTTTTTCTACAAAAACACTTGGATCATCTTTGTTGATATAGAAAATACCGCCCTTCCAAAATCGATCATCATCTACAGATGTACTATGAGGATTTCCTGCAACCACTTCTTCCTCCCCTACTTTCAAACGTGATCCTCCTTGACCAACTTTTACAGTAAAAATACCTACACTAGCAAAAGCAAGCACCAAAAATCCTATTGGTAAAGCAATCATAACTAGGGATGAGGTTATTTCAGGATGTATTGTCTGTAAGTGAAGATATCCCATCAGCAAGGTGACTCCTACCGACATGACAAAAGAGAGCCAGCTAGAGTATTTCCGAAATGCAAGCTGCTGCTTAACGGAAGTTTTTTTGCGTTGAGGGCTAATGCTTGTTCCCGACATTTTAATTCCCTCGCTAGTAAATAAAAACATTACCTGCATTATCAATAAAATTAGTGGAAGGGAAATAACAGTAAGATAGCTTTTCTCACTAAAAGCATCTGCTTCCCCAGTCGGACCCCAATGAGTAGGAATCATGTCCGGCATCTGTGGATATTTTATAAGCGTATAAAATATAAGCCCAATCGATACAATCATGGGAATAATAAATAAAATTCTCGGCAGCAGTTGAAGCTTCTCTTGAAATCCTAAATCAACTACTTTGACTTCATTTTTGTCGGAAAACCAGCGACGCTTCTCTTTTAATTTCTTCATTTTCGTATGCATGATGAAGTAATAGGCAACGCTCAAAAATAGAACACCAATTTGAATTCCAACACTAACAAGAGCCAATACCTCTTCCCGAGGATTTTGAAGCAACGCCCAAGCAATATAGCCCGCAAAAATAACTAACCCACCAAAAAGAACTACAGCTGTGTATCTATTTTTTAACTGAAGGATTTCCTTGTCCTTTTCATGCTGCTCAGGAACATTTACACCAAAAACAATCGTTGGTTTTAGAAATCTTGGAATGTATGCCTGTAAAATCGTAATAAATAAAAGAATAAATCCAAATAACAACAAAATCATTATTTACCCCTCCTTAATATGTCGAACAAGCTCTCGTACCATTACAACCATTTCTTCCTCTGAAAGTTGCAATACCATCCCCTCTGCTAGCAATGGGCGAATCTGTTCAGCTAACAATTGCTTTTGTTGATCTGTTGCTTTTTCCATGCCTTTTGGTTGTATAATTACCCCTGATTTCGGAACAATTTGAATGAAATCTTTCTCTTCCAAAAGATGATAAGCCTTATTAACCGTATGCATATTCATACCCAAATCAGCGGCAAAGCTTCTAACAGATGGCAAGGAATCCCCTGGCTTTAGCTCTCCTCTAGCCATTCCTTCCATCAATTGTTGCGCTAGCTGTAAATAGATCGGCACAGATGAATTCGGCTTTATCTCTATAAACATTTCATGACCTCCTATTTACCTCTTGTTCTATGTATATTATAACACACTGTTCTATATGTAGTATATCAAAATGTTTTTATTTTTGGCTATGTTAAAAGGTAGAGTTGATTTATGATGCAAATACATCAGAAAGTAGAATTGATTTTTCGCCCCAGCCGGACGCTTTCCGCGGGGTGAGCGATAAGCCATCACCCATCGCTTACGCGCGTGGTTGTGATGTCTGATCTGTCTCACTCATCCCGCCGGAGTCGCCGTCTGGTGCTCCAATCAATAATTAGAAACGGCTTTGATCCGTCGGTAAAGTTCATTTAATAAATTTAATCGCATAAACAAAGTCGGAAAACTGTCTCCAACCATACTTCATAATTTATCGTAATGGGGACCGGCACTATTAAAAATTTTCAGTTTAGTAATCAATTGTGGGACTGACATACCTTGAGTCGATTTACTACATTCCGTGCCTCTTTGTATCGGGATGCATTCTAGCCCTCCATTGATAAGAATCTCTCCTATAAAAAAAAAGCCGACAAGATCTCTGAGGATCTTGCCGGCTCCAAATATGTTTATTATCCTTTTACTGTTAACTCTACTAAGCGTTGAGCAGAAGCTTTTACTTCTTCCATACCTGCAGAGATAATTTCTTGTGCTTTAGCAGGCATAGCATTATGACCTTCAATAATTACTTCATCAATGATTTGCATACCGAATACTCCACCAAATACTGCACGCATATAGTTTACAGCCATTTCCATTGGCGCTGCCTCAGGTGTAGAATAAATTCCACCACGAGCGTTTAAGAAGATTGCTTTTTTATCTGTCATTAATTGAACCATGTTGCCTTGTGCATCATATTTAAATGCAAAGCCTGCAGCATATACATAATCAATAAAAGTTTGTAATTTAGCAGGGATTGTTAGATTCCATAATGGGAATGCAAATACTACAACATCTGCAGCAGTTAATAGATCCATTGCTTTTTGTTTAGCTGCTAATAAGCGAGATTCAACGTCCGTCAACTCTCCACCAGTTTGTACTTTACCGAAAGCATTGAAAAGGTCTTGTCCGAAGTATGGAGTATCCTCTTCATATACATCATAAACTGTTACGTTTACGTCTTTACCTTCAAGTTCAGCCATGAAAGTTTCATACATTTTACTTGAAATTGCTTCTGTTGCTGGTCGGTTATTTGCTTTTACTACTAATACGTTCATTTTTATAACTCCTCTATAATATCCATATATTTTATATTTTTATTTATCTCAAATTCGAGACTTCTCTATATTATATTAATATAAGAAGACTGTCAAAAGGTTAGCTCCTGTTAGTTATTTGCTTCTATGTTTTTCTTATCCTTGGAAACTTTAACTATTAATGTATTTGTTATACTATTTATATAAAGGGAGGTGCATTTCTTGGAGGATATTATTGCTATCTTTATTTTTTCAACTATTGGCTTATCCTTGCTGAGTTTAATCGCTATGGGTGGCTACGTAACAGTGAAACAACAGCAGCATAAACAAAAGGAATTAGAGATAGAACTTTTGCGTTTAGAAAACGAGGCTTTTATGCTTTTGGAGCGAAAAGCTATGCGAGAAGAAAAGCATCTAGAGGAACCTAAGAATTAAATATAAAAAGGTGCTCCTTGTAAAAATAACTTCACAAAGAGCACCTTATAGAATTGTTATTTAAAGTCCTATTACATGAGTGGTGTCAGGAGATCTGCGGTCAAATATAAAGCCGTTTGCCCGATAAAAAGCATCCGCTTTCATGGATTCGGTTTTAGTGGTGATTTCGTTGAACTGACCTTTAGCATCCTCTAAAATTGCTTTAAAAAGTTCACTGCCGATTCCTTTTCTACGGTAATCGGGCAACGTATAAAAACGATGCAATCTAGCAGAATCTGCTCCTAAAACATCTCGATTTAAGCCTCCAATTGCCACTAGCTCTCCTTCATTCCAAGCACCATATAGTGCCTCTCCTTGCTCACTAAACCTGTTTGTACCATCCTCATACTCAGCAGCTAGCCTAGATACAAAACGGTACCCTTCTTTTTCGCTTTCTTGAATTAGCTTGGATACGTCGACCTCATTCAAATCAGAAATTCTTCTTACTTCGATTGCCATATACGCTCCTCCATTCTATTTGTAAAAACGAACTCCTAGTAACTTTCGATATACAGAAGCGAATAACCTCTATTACATCAATATATTTCTATCCTTCCACAAATAGAATGGCGTCATTCACGTACCCATTAAAGCTTATTTGCTGATGCAGACTCGTCTTAAAAAAAGTAAAAAAAGACTGCGCGTAAAAGCACAGTCTTTTTTAACAAACGAAATTAGATAGCAGCTAATCTTGCTTCCACTTCTTCATCCGTCAATTTATGTTCTACAATATAGCGATTACGCGGGTGTACACGACATTCGTGTGAACAGCTGCGAAGATACTTATGTTCATTTTCTTCCGAACATAAAATTTTGTCATTACAGTCTGGATTTGCACAGTTTACGTAACGTTCACAAGGCTCTCCAGTGAAATGATCTTTTCCTACAACCACATGCTCTACTTGATTAATTGGAACAGCAATACGCTCATCAAATACATACATTTGACCATCCCATAGCTGACCACGAACTTCTGGGTCTTTACCATAGGTAGCAATACCTCCGTGCAGTTGAGCCACATCCTCGAATCCTTCTCTAACTAACCAACCAGAGAATTTTTCACAGCGAATTCCGCCTGTGCAATACGTTAATACCTTTTTACCTTCAAAAAGCTCTTTATTATCGTGAATCCACTCAGGAAGATCACGGAAATTACGAATATCCGGACGGATTGCTCCGCGGAAATGACCTAAGTCAAACTCGTAATCGTTACGAGCATCAATAACTATTGTATCTTCGGCTTGCATTTGCTCATAAAATTCTTTTGGAGATAGGTATTTACCTGTTAATTCATTAGGATTGATATCTTCCTCTAATCCTAAGTGAACAATTTCGCGCTTAGGGCGAACGTGCATTTTCTTAAATGCATGTCCTTCCGCTTCATCTATTTTAAACACCATGTCAGCAAAACGTTCATCTGCTTTCATCATGTTCATGTATGCGTCTGTTTGTTCAATTGTTCCGGAACAAGTTCCGTTTATACCTTCGTTCGATACTAAAATACGCCCTTTTAACCCTAGTTCCTTACATGCAGCAAGATGTTCTTGTGCAAATGTTACTGGATCTTCAATTGGGACGTATTTGTAGTAAAGTAATACTCTGTATGCATTTGTGTCCATTTTTTACTCCACCTTTTCAAATTTTGTCCATCGCTTTATCATAACAAATTTAAAGAGGGAAGTTAAATAGTTAGTTTTGTCAAAAAATAAACGAGAAGTAATTAAAAAAGTTGATTATGAATCCTTAAATCAGAAAGTAGAATTGATTTCTGCACCACCGGACGCTTTCCTCGTGGTGAGCATTAAGCCATCACTCGGGATGAAAGCTCGTGGTTGTGATGTCTTATTTGTCTCACTCATCCCTGCTTTTGTCACCGTCTGGTGCTCCAATCAATAAATGGGAAAGGCTTTAATTCATCGATAAAGTGCTTATTAACTTACTCGCAGAAACAAAGTAGACAAACTGTACCAACCCCAATTCATATCTATTTATGTTTTTAAAGTCATTTGAATGTTTACTTTTTTAATGTTTGCAGTCACTGCAAAAAAGAATTATTAGTCAAAATCAACCAATAACTTTAACAAAGCTATAAATTTTTAATATCTGATAGGTTATAACAACAGTGACCACTTTTTATCTATTATTTCAAGGTTTTATTTTTCTATATATGGAATAGTTAGTAAAATGTTACACTTAAACTTAATGATCAACACAAGTAATATTTTTAGTTGTGCTGGCAAATAATTTACTGACGGAGGTTCAAATGGATAGTTTTTTCATAATACTTTTAGTCTTTTTTATTGTTATTGCCAATATTATTGGATTTCTAACTTACAGAAAAAAGAAAAGTCTATATTACTCTGCTTTTACTATATTATGTCTGGGGGTTTTGTTTGGCTCTATTGGTGGTGCACTAACAGTATTTGTTATTAATGATCCTTTTGCAATATTTTATGGTCTGCAAGTAGCATACTATCTACTAATAAATAGTGTTATTGTTTTTCTAATCGCCATTTTAGCAAGCGTAATAAAAAGATTTAACCACAAAACAACATAGTTTATGTCTAGGTAGAATACGGGGGTATTTTTGTGAAGTTATTGTTATGCATTTTATTAGCCGGGCTTTTAGGTTTTTTGGCTATTCACAATCCTATTGGAATTTTTATCGTATGTGTAATTGTTGTGGGAGTTATTTTCAGGTCATTTATTTTAATTAAAGAGATTCATAGACAAGTAGTACCAGCCAATAGCAATGACAAGGTAAAAGAAGCCTACGAAAGATATATAGAAGAGAGAGACGAAAAACAAACTTAATATGCAAGAAAGTGAATACGTTATTTTATTGAACTAAAAATAGTACTCTGCATTAAGATGGGAGAAACTCTTTGAATAATAAATTTAAGATTTTGATTATCTTATTAACTATTTTGGCCATTGTATGTTTGGCTGTTTCTTTTTTTAGCCAAGACAAAAAGAACGCAGAAGAATTTGCAAAGAAATTCTTTTCTACTCCTCTACCTCCTGAGACAAAAGAGCTTGACCGTGGATTTGACTTTGGAGTTGCTTATGGTGGAGGACCATGGGGGAGTGGGGGACGACCAACTGTCGTTGTCTTCCAAAAGTTTTATTCTGAACTTAGTGAAAAAGAAGTGCATGAATATTATAAGGAAAAAGGTGTCGAAATATACTTTGACGGCGATGAAGAGCTTAAAAAGACCTCTGATGGTAAGAGATTTTGGTATGAAGGAAAGGAACGCAAGAATTTAAGTACTAAAGATAATACTGAAGAACCTATAAAATTCATTATTCAGATAAGAAAGGAGTTTACTTCTGCATTTGGAGATTTAGCTAGATAATAAAGTAAGCTCGGAGATTCATATTTAACCGCCCTGTACCTTTTCTTTAAATTACTTAAAAAACAAGCAGAAAGCCTAAGCTATCTGCTTGTTTTATTATTTTGTTCTATTAGCAATCTCGATTGCGCGGTTAGTTCCTTCTGCTGCTACATCTAACGCTTCTTTAGGATCCATCCCTTGATATAAATTCTCCAACGCTGTCACGATTTGCTGACGAGATTCTGGGAACACCGATATTAAGGCACCCTGAGTAGCGATAGATGGCTCTGTGCTTTGTAGCTGTTCTACTGTTACTTTTAACTGTGGCATCTCTTCCCATGCTTCTTTAACAATGTCTGCTTCATATGCAGATGGGTTAATCGCAAAGTACCCTGTATCTAAATGCCACTTAGCTTGAACTTCTGGAGTAGTTAAATACTTCATGAACTCCCAAGCTGCTTTTTGCTCAATTTCAGCAATTCCTTTAGACATCCATAGAGAGGCTCCTCCAATTACAACGCCTTTACGATCTACTTCGTCTGCATAAGGAATGTATGCAGCGCCCACTTCAAATGGTGCATTATCAATAATTCCTCGTACACCTGCGGAGGAATCCATATACATAGCTACCTTCCCTGATTGGAAAGCTGCACGAATGTCATCCCAGTTCGTTCCGAAGTTACCAAATGTACCAGCCTCGTTCATAGTATTTAAGAATTCAAACACGCGTTGACCTTCTTCTCCATTAAAAACCGCTTCTGTCGCGTCACCAGCACGACCGTTGTCTTCATTTACATAAAGTCCACCTTGTGTGGCTACTAGCTGCTCGAAGAACCAGCCATATGTTAGCATAGAAAAGCCTTTCATCTCATCTGTTTTAAGCTTAGCTGCTGCATCAATTACCTCCTGGAACGTTTTAGGAGGGTTCTCAGGATCCAAGCCGGCTGCTTTAAAAGCATCCTTGTTGTATAGCATTACTGGCGTAGAGGAGTTAAATGGCATAGAATATAGCTCTCCATCAAGAGAATAATAATTTAAGATATTCTCCTCTAATTGAGACAAGTCATAGTTATCTTCATCGATAAACTTTTGCATTGGCTCGATAAATCCACTTTCAATCATATATTTAGTACCTACCTCAAACACCTGCGTTATGGCCGGAGCGTCTGCAGTACCCCCAACACTACGAAGCTTAGTTAACGATTCTTCATATGATCCTTGGAATTCTGCCTTTACCTCGTAATCATCCTGGGATGCATTAAAGTCAGCGACAATATTATCAAGAGCTGTTTGCCCTGAACCTGACATCGCGTGCCAAAAGGAGATGACTGTTTTACCTTCTTCGGATTTTTCAACATCCTCATCGCTTTTTTGTACAGGTTCTGTGGATGAACTGTCATCACTATTTGTACATGCAGCTAATGCTAGAATACCTAACAAAATCATGAATAACCATGTAAACTTAAACTTCTTCCTCATGTCATACACCTCTTTTTTTAGTTTGGAACAACTGTTATTTTAGAGCCCCTTGCGTTAACCCTTTTTGCAATTGCTTTTGACCTAAAAACAATAGTAGTAGTGTTGGAATAATAACAACGATTACCCCTGCCATAACCACCCCCCATTCTGTTGCAACCTCTTGTGACTGGAGCTGTTTCAAGCCAATTTGTACGGTTCTTACGGAATTGTTGGTTGTAACTAATAAAGGCCAAAGGTACATATTCCAAGTCGTTAAGAAACCATAAGCGCCTAATGTTACTAAACTAGTTTTAGAAACCGGCAAGATGACACGAACAAAAAACGCAAATCTACTGAGTCCTGCAATCTGAGATGCCTCATGCAGCTCCTTCGGTATTGTTTTGAAATGCTGTCTAAGTAAAAATGTCCCGAAGGCTAAGGCAAAAAACGGTAGTGTCATCCCTTGGTATGTGTTAAGCCAGTTAAGATTTTGAATGGTAAAGAAATTGGGAATCATTGTTGCTTCCCATGGAATCATCATCGTGGAGATAAAAAGGAAAAATACAAAGTCCCTTCCTTTGAATGGGATAAAGACAAAGGCATAGGCCGCTAAACTACATACGACCAGCTGTCCAAGCATAACCCCGAACGAAACAATGAAACTGTTAATCAAATAGTTTAATAGAGGCAATCGATCAAACACCTTCACATAATTATCAAAGCTAAAAGAAGAAGGCAAGAATTTTCCTTGTAAAATTTCGCCTCCCGTCATGAAGCTCACCATCAAGGCATAGATGATCGGGAAAAACATAATCAGTGCAGTAACGATCAATAAAAAATACACAATGGAGCGCTTTAGTATTCTCATTGGTAATGCACCTTCTTTTCCCCTAGCTTAAATTGTAAAATTGTAACGAGTAAAATACATATAAATAAGAACACCGCTTGAGCACTTGCAGTACCAAATTGAGCGTTAACAAATGCCTCTCGATAAATGGAATACACGATTAAGTTAGTGGATTGGGAGGGCCCGCCCTTTGTTAAGATATCCACCTGTCCAAACGTTTGAAACGCATTGATGAGAGAGATGGTAATAATAAAAAATAAGGTGGGAGAGAGCATTGGTATAGTGATTCTTCTCAAACGATACCAATAGCTTGCTCCGTCAATACGAGCACTTTCATATAAGTGTTCATCAATATTTTGTAGTCCCCCTAGCAATATGAGGAAGCAGAAGCCAGTGTTCAACCAAATCGTTGTTAAAGACACCGACAGCAAAGCCCATGTTGGATCTAGAAGCCACTCGACTTGTGGAAGATTCAATATGGCAAGCACTTTGTTGAACATCCCAATACTTGGGTGGAATAAGAATAGCCACACAACGGAGGAAGCTGCTACAGAAACCCCCATAGTGGAAGCATAGATTGTACGAAAGAAACCGATTCCTCTTAGCTTTTCATTGGCAAGTAATGCGAGGCCTAGCGCAATAATAATTCCAGTAGGCACTGTATATAGTACAAATAGGAATGTGGCCTTTATACTGTTTAGAAAAGCAGACGATTCAAGCAAATAAGCATAGTTTTCCAGACCAACAAACACTGCAGCCTCTCCTGCTTGGTTGGTTAAGAAAAAGCTTAAATAAATGGTGCGAAACATTGGATAAAAAACAAAAACGGAAAATAAGATAATAGATGGCAATAAATATAATAGAGCTGTTCGGGCATTTAGTGAGCGCTTCCAGAAACCTTTCTTTTGCTTAAATCTAACAGCAGTGACATGGTTTGATTTCACTACTGTCATACAAATACCTCTTTACCAAATACATGGTTTTCTACATCAGAAGGTTTTTTAATAATCTCCTTTGTTACGCTATCAAAGAAGCAAAAGGAATCATAGTTCATGATGACTGGTATTTTATCACCCACAGCTATCTGCCATTGGCCGCTCCATTTCACTTGCCATTGCTGATCATTCAACGTAAATGAAAATACAGTTTCATTTCCTAAAATTTCTACATTTACAATTTCTACAAATACCTTTTCCTCAGCGGTCGAATCCTTAGTCGCTGCTTTTATATGCTCCGGACGAATACCAACAATAACTTTGTCTGTCAGGTAGTGTGCGTCCTCATCTGGTACGGAAATAGTAATTAAATCATTTAACACAATAGCACGCTGTTCTTTACTTCCTATGCCTTCAGCAATATTCATAGGAGGTGAACCAATAAAGGTAGCCACAAAAGGATTGGCTGGATTATTATAAATATCAATTGGTTTACCTATCTGTTGGATAGATCCTTCATGTAGAATCATAATGCGATCACCCATTGTCATCGCCTCAATTTGATCATGCGTTACATAAATCATAGTAATTCCAAGTCTGCGCTGGATTTGTCTAATTTCAGATCTCATGTGTGCACGAAGCTTAGCATCTAAGTTAGATAATGGTTCGTCCATTAGACAAATTGGAGCTTGGTTTACAATAGCTCGGGCAAGAGCAACTCGTTGTCTTTGTCCACCGGAAAGTTCTCTTGGCTTACGTTTTAAGTAATCAGAAAGCCCTAGCATTTGAGCAACCTCTATTGTTCGATTGTTACGTTCTTCTTTAGAGATTTTTTTTACATGCAGACCAAATTGAATATTTTCTTCTACCGAAAGATGCGGGTATAAAGCATAGTTCTGGAATACCATAGATAAATCACGCTTACTTGGAGGTAAATCATTCACTTCCTGCTCACCAATCTTGAGCACTCCTCCTGTTATCTCTTCTAATCCCGCAATCATACGAAGCATTGTACTTTTTCCACACCCCGATGGACCAACAAGTACAAAGAATTCCCCTGGTTCAATCGTTACGTTAATATTAGAAATAACGTTAGATTGTTTGTCGTATGATTTAGAGATATCAATCAACTCTACTCGCTTCAAAAGATTTCCCCCATTCTCTAATCGATTATGTTACCTAAGCATCAAGTTTATAGATTTTACTATGGAAGCTAGTAAAATATGTTTTTTTACCATTTTTCCATAGCTATGTAATCTTTTCTTCACCATATTACTAAAAATAATATTCTAAATCAAAGAAATTTACAATATTTACAGAATATTTAATTTCATACAAAAAGTTTACAGTTCTTGGAGGATAAACTTATGCGTAAATATCAAATAATCCTACTTATATTTGTTTTGATTGTTAGTGGATGTGTAGGGAAAGAAGTGACGCCCATTGCTTCAGAAGAGTTTTTTATCATCGCGCATAGAGGAGCGTCTACTTATGCACCAGAGCATACAATGGTCGCTTATGAGGTTGCTGAGCAGCTAGGAGCTACTTATATTGAAATTGACTTACAAATGACGAAAGATGGAGTATTAGTTGCTATGCATGATGAAACAGTAGACCGCACTACTGAAGGTGAAGGGTTAGTCAAAGATTACACATTAGAGGAATTAAAAAAGTTGAATGCCGGGAAATGGTTTAATGATACATATCCAGATTTCGCCAATACTGCATTTGAAAAGGCACGAGTTCCTACATTAAGAGAAATATTTGATAATTTTGGAGATAGAGTCAACTACTATATCGAGATGAAATCCCCAAAAATATATGAGGAAATGGAGGAGGAATTGCTTGCTTTGTTAGAAGAATATAACTTATTAAATCACGAAGAAGATGTACCAAAAGTAATCGTCCAATCCTTCAACCGTGCTAGCCTAATAGAATTTCATGAGCTTGAACCAAGCATTCCCCTTATCCAACTGCTCGGCAATAAAGAGGAGGCTAAATTTACCAACCAGGAAATGAAAAGCCTAAAAACCTATGCAAGTGGAATTGGCGTCAACGTGAATGCTGTAGATGGAACCTTTGTCCATGAAGCACATGAAAATGGGTTGAAGGTACACCTGTTTTCCTTGATAGGAGAAGCAGATATAAAAAAAGCCTTGCTTTACAAGGCTGATGGTATATTCGCAGATGCTCCTAACGTTGCTTTAGAAATAATAGATCGTACACAAAATTAAATCTGTTGTTTCAAAACTTTTTCACAAAGTCTTTTAAAATGAATTTCAAATTTCTCATTGTCTTCTTTTTGACGTTTTCGTGGTCCCTTCATTCGGCCACCTGCTTGTCTTATTTTTTTGGATATATGTCTACTCTCTAATAGCTGGTCTATATTCTCTGGTGTATACCATCTTCCATTTTGGTCTATTGCATAGCCTCGCTTAGCTAAAACCATGGCTGCAAGACCATAATCCTGGGTGACAACAATGTCGCCCTTATTCACTTTATTGACGAGCACAAAGTCTACAGCATCTGCGCCTTTCGAAACCATGACTGTTTCAGCACCTTCCCTCTGCATATAATGTGCAGTGTCGCATAACAACGTTACCTTCAAATCGAACTGTTTTGCGATATCAATCGTTAAATCCACGACAGGACAGCCGTCCGCATCTACTAGTACATTCACCATTTTGAGCACTCCTATCAGCTATATATCCTACATTGTATACTAAATGATTATTTTTATGAATGGCTATGTTAAAGGGTAGGGTTGATTTATGATGCAAAGAAATCTTAGATCAGAGGGTAGAATTGATTTCCGCGCCAACCGGACGCTTTCCGCGGGGTGAGCGATAAGCCATCACCCATCGCTTACGCGCGTGGTTGTGATGTCTTATCTGTCTCACTCATCCCGCAGGAGTCGCCGTCTGGCGCTCCAATCAATAAATGGGAACAGCTTTAGCATCGATAAAGCACTAATAAATTTACTCGCATAAACAAAGCTGATTTCATCATCTATTTATGTTCTTAATAGCCATTTGAAAGTTCCTTTGTTTATGTTTACAGTCACTATAAAAAAGAATAGGTTAGTCAAAATCAACCAATAACTTTAGCAAAGCTTTATGAATTTAGGTGCAGCCGCACAAGTCTTTTTCCCGCCGTTTCTATTCTAAATAAATACCTTAGGTGTATTTGACAATTAGTTTTTAAAAGTCTCCAATAATTATATAAATCAAAAGGCATGGATATATGCTTCCATACCTTTTATATTGAACCTTTACTTATATTCACCTAATATCTCCACTGCTTTTTCTGTTATAGATGTATCCACCGCTTTATCAAAGTCAACGTCACCGCTAATTGCTCCATTTTCTTTATATACGTCATATTGCTTTAACACGTCATCTAAAAACATTTTTCCATTAGGGTCTAAGCCTGTAACAAATACTTTTTCCCATAACACTGGATCTTTTAGTGAAGTATACTTTGTCATAATTTCAATGATTTCAGCTTTTCCTTCACCCTTTATAAATGCATCATTATAATCCCGGACACCCTTTAAATAGGCCGCCATGAATCGGAGCGAAACATCTTGTTCCTCACTCATAAATTGAGGAGAACCTAAAACCATCGCGATTTGAGATTCCGGTGCATAATCCGTAGCGTCTCCAAAGCGCTCATGAAATCCGTTTTCAATCCCTTGGGCGATTAGTGGTTCAATTTGAAGTGCAGCATCTATCGAACCATTTTCTATCGCCCCTAGCATGCTTCCAAAGTCTCCAAGTAATACAAACTCTACATCCTCAGGTGTTAATCCTGCATGCTTCAGCATTTCTAAAAAGATAAATTCATCAATCGAGTTTTTAGAGGAAACAGCAATACGCTTTCCTTCAAAATCCTTATACTCCTTGATGACATCCTTCATGTGGTTTCCAATGACGAATGAGAAATACGACTTACCTGGCACATTGTGTCCCTTGTCTGCAATAATTTTTACGTCAATCCCTTGGGCAATGGCATTAAAAAATGAAGCAGTTGAAACCCCACCGGCAATATCCACGTCTCCCGAAGCAAGTGCAGGAAGCATTTCATCACTATTTGCAAATTGCGCAAACTCTACTTCAATATTGTAGTCCTCAAAATAACCTTTTTCTTTTGCAATGTAAAAACCTGCCCCAGAGGCAGCCCCGTCTTCCGCTATAATTACTTTTACTTTCTTATTTAGCGGTGCCAAGTCTCCAGAAGGGTTATCCTTACTTACTTCATCATCTACATGGTCAGATCCTTCTTCTTTTGGACTACAAGCACCTAGTAAAAGAACAATAGATGCAAATAGTATGAACCAGCGTTTCTTCACAACTTTCCTCCTTTATTTTCTCGATTTTTGAACTTCTTGCTGTAAATGATTCCAAATCGTTATAAACTGTTCCGCCATTTCTGTATTTGCCCTAACCTGCTCCATTGTACGGGGTCTTGGCAATGGAACTTTTATCTCACTTACAATCTCACCTGGATGAGAGCTCAATAACACGATACGGTCACTCAGCAACAAAGCCTCATCAATACTATGAGTGATAAATAAAACGGTCTTTTTGTTTTCGGACCAAATTGATAGTAACTCTTCCTGCAATATGAATTTGTTTTGTTCATCCAAGGCAGCAAATGGCTCATCCATTAACAAAATTTCTGGATCATTGGCAAAAGCCCTAGCAATACTAATCCGTTGCTTCATCCCTCCAGAAAGCTCTTTTGGATAAAGCGAAGAAAACTTACTTAAACCTACCTTTTTTAAGTAGTAGTCGGTTTGCTTTTTAACGTATTCCTTTGGAAGGTGCCTCATTTTTAAACCAAAAGCAACATTCTCTTCAACGGTCAGCCAAGGAATAACCCCTTTTTCTTGAAACACCATAGACTGTAGCGGACGTTCCCCTGCTTCCGATACAATTAAAAAGGAGCCAGAGCTCGGAGTTTCTAGTCCCGCAAGGATGCGTAAAAGAGTTGTCTTTCCACATCCACTTGGTCCAACTAGACAGATAAATTCCCCTTCCTCTACCTGCAGAGAAATATCCTTTATAGCTGTAACACTATTACTTTTTTTATAGAAAATCTTCGTAAGATTATCAATGGAAATTTTAACTTTTCCGCTCATTTAACTCACCTCCATGGGACAATTCTCTTTTGCAGTCCACGTAGGAGAAGGGAAAAAAGAAACCCAAAAAAAGAAATGAGCACTAAACCGACGAACATTTCCTTCAACATGAATGCCTTATAAGAGGTCCAGATTAAATAACCGATACCAGAGGTTGCCCCCATCATTTCTGCAGCAACGATTGTTAACAAAGCTATTGCCTGCCCCATTTGAATACCTTCTAGCATAACTGGCAAGGCACCCGGGAAAGCAATTTTCAAAAAGAAATCCTTTGGACTTGCACCATAGTTTTTGGCTACATCGAGATGTACCCTATCTATGTTCAAAACACCAGCCACTGTATTAATAACGACAGGAAAAAATACACTCCCTGCAATAGTAACTACCTTTGAAAAATCTCCAATACCGAAAAGGATAATGATGATTGGCATTAAAGCTAATGTTGGAATCGGCATAAATGCCATTACTATAGGGGATATAAAGTGTCGAATAGGAGCATACAATCCCATTAACAGCCCTATGATTACACCTGGAATTACACCGAGTAGGAAGCCCATTGCAATTCGGTAAAGAGAGACTGATACATGAGTCCATAGTAACCCACTTGTAGCAAGCTCAAAAAATGTCGAAACTATTGCTGTAGGAGGAGGGAAAAAGCGTATATCTAAAATGCCCGTTCGTGAGAAGACCTCCCACAGGATTAAGATGAGTATTGGTGAAGTAATTGTTAAAAGCTGCTTACCACGTTCTTTTAGTTGTTGCTTTTTCCATTCCTTTTGTTCCGTTTCATAGGGATCGTAGTCGCTATCCACGAGCCCATTTTCATCGCGCATCTTTCACCACCTCTTTCTAAAAATAATATGTCGAATGGGGAAAATATGTGACCACACCTACATGGAAATTGACTTAAAATGTAGATTTTGGTAATTTTAAAATAAGAAAGAGGGGGTTAATATGACAGACAAACAATTAAGATCCACAAAAGAAATGCCATATTTTATTTTAAGCATCCTATTTAGTTTATTAATTTACGTTATAGCTATAGCTAGTATTTTTGGGATCGCAATCATTCTTGTTTTATTTTTTATCAGTACATATGCACATCTTATGAATCTTAGCTATATTCGATCAAATGGTATCAGAGTTAGCCAAAGGCAGTTTCCAGATGTCTATGAACGAATAACTCGTATGTCTGAAGATATGAATTTAAAAAAAGTACCAGATATATTTGTAGTTCACTCCGAAGGTGCTTTTAACGCTTTTGCAACCCGGTTTTTAGGAAAGAATATGGTTGTGCTCTATTCAGAGGTATTTGAGCTTGCTAGGGAGCAAGGCGATGCAGAGCTAGATTTCATCATAGCTCACGAGCTTACACATATTAAACGAAATCACATTTGGAAAAATATATTAATTACACCCGCTCGTTTAGTGCCGTTCCTTTCCCAGGCGTATAGTCGTGCATGTGAATATACATGTGATCGTCAAGCAGCTTATTTCATTAGAGATGGGGCAGCTGCTAAGCGTGGCCTTACAATTTTAAGTATTGGGAAGGAGCTCTATAAAGAGGTAAATGAGGATGCCTATTTAGAGCAAATTTCCACAGAGTCCAATGTTTTCACATGGCTTGGCGAGGTCTTATCCTCCCACCCACCCACTCCTAAAAGAGTCCAAGCAGTCGGTCATTTTATGCAAGTAGAAGGGACTCCTACCTACTATACGAATGCTAATAAAATCGCTCTTGGTTTAGGCGCATTATTTGGTATTTTATTCATTGGTTATTTAGGGATTATAGGAATAGTCCTGGCAGGCTCTCTTACCTATGCAAGCATTTTTCCTGATGACCTGCTAGAGGATGAATCTGCATTAAATACTTTAACTTCGGAGGAGTCGACACTAGATACAAGCTCTTCACCTTCAGACCAAGACACTTACAATTACACTCCTTTAATGAATGCAGTCGTGGATGGAGACTATACGAAGGTGCGAGAGCTTATAGCTAGCGGGGTAAATTTAGAAGAAAAAGACACAGAGGGGGCAACTGCCTTACATCAAGCAGTATATTTAAATGACATTATGATGGCAGAAATTTTACTCGAGGCTGGGGCAGACCCTAACACAAAGGATCTCTATTCCAACGCTTTGACAGCCACCTTTTATCATGAGAATTACGAATTGACAGCTCTATTGTATGAGTACGGGGCAGATCCGGCCGTAGTTGACCCAGAAGGTTACTCGGGAAATAATATTCTAGGTGTTCCTAGTGGGCAGTTCGAACAGACATTGAATAGTCTACTTCAACCAGTAAATTGAAATACCTATTTTAAAACTATCCTCTCCTAGTTTTGGACAGATCACTCCCGTCGCGGTAAGCGTCCAGCTGGTGCGGAAATCAATTCGACTTTTTGATTAATTAGCATAGTCTATTTTTTAATAATTCCAATGAGGGGAAGTAATAAGATTTGGAATGCAATGAACCAACTGTAAATGACAATAAAAAAAAAATTAAATAAACTATTAAAGGTCTTCATCATTGGAAGCTTGTTAATCGTCGGACTTGTCGGCTACGGAGTATATTGGGCTTTTTTTGATATGAATAGGTTACCAACAGGAGAATATCTTACAGAAGAGATTTCACCTAATGGAAAGTACACATTAAAAGCATATGTTACGAACGGAGGCGCAACCACATCATATTCTGTTCGTGGCGAGCTGGTATTTAATGATAAAGATAATAAAACTAAAAATATCTATTGGAACTATCGAGAAGAAAGCGCAAGTATTTCTTGGAAAGATAATAATACAGTAATAATTAACGGTCATACATTAGATGTTACAAAGGATAAATTTGATTTTAGAAGACATTAATAATCATAAAAAAGCTCGCGAAGATGAAATTCCGCGAGCTTTCCTTCTATATAATTGAGTATTTATAACTTATCACTTACCCGGAAAAACCTACCATTTACTATGCATATTTTTCATCTTAATGCCTATTACGTAATGATGTTACATTATTTGCGTTTGTCTCCCAGCTAATCATTAATTCCTGCTGTCTATTCTTTAAATCCTCAAAAGGTTCTTCCATTACTTCGATACGATCAAATTTTTCTAAGAAGACAGAGGCATCTTTCAGTCTTTTATATCCTCCAAAGCCATGGTCATCGTTTAATAACCAAACGACACGCTGAATTTTAGCAAATAGTATTCCTCCTGTACACATTGGACAAGGCTCGAGGGAGCTATAAAGCGTAAATTTTTTGTGTTTAATTTTAGCATCAAACATTGCAGTCCCAGCATTTCTTATCGCATCCATTTCTGCATGTGCCGTAATATCCTGACTAGGGTGTACTCTATTTCTACCTTTAGCAACGAGATTAAAATGTTCATCCACAATAACTGCTCCAACTGGATAAGTATTTTCCTCTAATGCTTTTTCTGCTTCCCCTAACGCCATCTCTAAAAAATATCGATCCAAGTCCATGACATCCCTCCGTTACTTAATCACAAACTTTGTTTGGCTGTAGCCTTCTTTTAGTTTCTCGACTTCAAGTATGGCAGGAATAGCCGACTTAAGCTCACTCACATGAGAAATCACACCAACCATGCGTCCAGATTTTTGAAGATCTACCAATGTGTCTATCGCTTTATTTAAAGACTCTTCGTCTAGTGAACCAAAACCTTCGTCGATGAACATCGTATCAATTCTTACACTTCCACGATAGCTTTGGATGACGTCTGCCATACCAAGCGCAAGACATAGGGAGGCATTAAATTTCTCTCCCCCGGATAATGTTTTAACATCTCGGATTTGCCCAGTGTAAGCATCATATACATCTAGACCTAGTCCACTTTGCTTGCCGTGGGTTTCCTGTCTATCACTTCTCATTAGTTGGTACTGTCCATTCGATAAATGCTTGAGTCTTTCATTTGCTGCATAAATAATCTGTTCTAAGTACTCTATTTGTATATAGCGTTCAAAAGAAATTTTCAAAGGATTTTGCCCTCTAAGTAAATCGTATAAATCGAGAATATGACTTACTCGTTGCTCTAACTTAGCAATACGATCGCTGGATAATGCTATTTTTTCTTGAATTTCTATGCCCGCTTTTACAAACTCCTTAGTACTATTCAAAGTATTTAATGCAGATTCATATGCAGTTTTAAGTTGGCTTAACTCTTCTTCAAGGGCGTTCAAATCGACTTTACTCTTACCTTCTAGCTTCTTATAACCATCCTTCACTTGTTCGGTAAATGTATGTACCGCCTGTTTATATGCTTCACAACGTTCTCTTAACGCCTTCCGCGCAGGTTCATCCATTCTTGCTTCCTCATACTCTTCTTTAGTTTCAAAACCAGCCTTTACTAGCGATTGTAAAAATTGTTGTTTAGCCTTCTCTTGCTTAAGTATTGCTTCCTGTGCGGATTGAATGGCATGCTCTAATCTCATTTGGGCTTTCGTATGGGATTCCTCTGCATCTTTATGTTGCTTTTGAGCCTTCTCCCATGTTTCTTCTAATAGAAGCTTTTGTTTAGTAGCAGCATTAATTTGTTCATGAAGCTCCTCAAGATTAGAAATTGTACTTGGGATAGAGCTTTGTTTGGACTCTAGGACGGCATTTGCCTGCTCATATTCGGCCTTTGCATGGATATAAGCTGCTTCTATATTATTCTTGTTTTCTTCTAATTCCTCTATTTGTCTTACACTCGTTTTGTACGTTTCTTTTAAGGAAATTAAGCTTTCTTTATCAGAACGGAGACCTTCTATTTCATTTTCTAGCTGATTTAGATCCATTTTTACTTGCTCTATATCTAGAATAGATAATTGTAGCTCTTCTAGCTGTTCCAAGATTTTTTCTATGTTCTCAAGAGCATGCTCTCGTTTGGTACGTATAGTTAAGTAGCTAGTTTCCTTACTCGTAAGATCTTTTTTCAGCATCTGCACTTGCTCATCCGTTAATATAGCTTCATGGGTATAAGTGCTTGTTGGCTTATGCTCGGTACTACCACATACAGGACAAGCTTCGCCGTCTACGAGCCTAGAGGCAAGGATACTCGCCTGATTATTAAGCCATCTGCCTTCTTCATATTGAAGAGTTTGCTGGGCTTTCAGGTATATCGTCTCTTCCTTTTCTTCTATGCTCTTCAATTCCTCAAACTTGGACTCCTGCTGTATAAAATCCTGCATTAGTTGATATTGCCCTTTAATCTGAGAGTATTGTTGAACCTTGTTATCTAATGGATTTACTTGCTCCTCTAGTTTCTCTATTTCGTTTTTCATCAAAAGGTGGCTTGCCTTAGCTTGTTGGTATGTAGCTATTTTAAGTTCATGCTGCTCCTTGAGATTACGTTGCCTAACCTCTAACTCTTTTAACTGCCGCTTCCTTTTTTCTAGGTCTTCCATTAAAGGTAATAGAGCATTTAGCTGGATTAAAGCTTCTACACTTTGCTCACGGTCTTGCTTTTTGCTTAACTCTTTGAGATAGACCTCTTCCATCTGAATTAAGGAATTAGATGTTAAGGATAGCTCCTCTTTAGCTCTAAGCAATAAGCTTTCCTTTAAATTTCCTTCAGTAACTGTTTCTTTATAGTGACTCTCGATTGCTTCTATAGTATTTGCCCGTTCTGCTGCCTCTAGTCTACTTTCTTCCTTTTTGCATGTTTCTTCCTGACTAAGAAGACGCTGGAGGTTTTGCTCTTTTAACTCAAGCTCCTCCAACTGGGTATTGGTGGTTTTTGCATTGTAATAGGCTGATTGCTTTGCTACCTGATTTTCATATGCCTCTTCACAGAGGAGCTCGTCTTTTTCTATTTTATCTCGGTAATAATTAGTCTCTGCCTGTAAAGCATCCTTTAACTGGAATATATTATAATTACCTTCCTCCAGGAGGTCAAAAAGAATAGACTCCCGTTTTGGAAAAGAGGCCATAATCTGTTCCGAATAACTATTACGCGTGTTTTCTTCTTTTTTAAGCTCTGCCTCAGCAACTAATTTTTTCTCTTTAAGTCTTTCATTAATCAGCCTGTAGGGTTCTGTTTTAAATATTTTTCGAAGAATTGCTTCCTTGTTTTCAGTAGAAGAGGTTAATAGCTTCCGAAATTCACCTTGTGGCAGCATGACAATTTGGCTGAACTGATCTTGAGTAAGTCCAATGATATCCTCTATTTTCTTGTTAATCTCTGAAACTATTTGTCTTTCAACAACAGGTACTTCCCCTGTCTCCTTTATTTCGAAGAACTCATATTTTTCACCCGTTGAGCTTTTATTTCCTTTTTTAACGTGAGGAAGCTGTCTTAAAATACGATATTTGCGGTTAAATATTTCAAATATCAATTCAACAGAAGTATGCGTTTGATCCAATGCAAAATCACTGCGCAACATTTTTGTATCTTTTCTATCCTCTCCACTCCCAGAGCCATAAAGGGCAAAGCTTATTCCATCAAATATTGTCGTTTTTCCTGCTCCAGTGGCTCCAGATATTACAAATAATCGATGATCCATCAAATCCAGGAAGTTAATCGTTTCCGTATATTTATAGGGACCGAATGCTGTCATTTTTAACTGAATAGGCTTCATGCTCTGCTTCCTCCTTCTCTTTCTTCAAGCATCAATCCGGAAAGTACTTCCTTAAATAGTTCTTTTGTTTCCTCTGCCGGAGATTGTCCCTTGATTTCCTCATAGAAGGATTCAAATAGCATTAAGTCATCCATCTTCTGACGACTTTTTGGTTCTTCTGCTTTTCCTATTCCAAAGGATTGGAATACTTTTCTTTCTACATGCATGGCATTTGGATATACAGTTCGAATTTGCTCCATTGGTGAAAGTACTGGCGTTTCATCTAGTAACTTCACGAAAATGTAATCCTCGCTTGTAGGATGCTGTAAAATGTCATTCAAATAGCCTTCCACTGTGCGCATATCTCTTTTAGGGGTAAGTAATCTTTTTTCTACTTTTGCACACCCTTTTTCATCTATTTCTACTATTAGAAAGCCTTTTTTATGGTTTTCCTCTGAAATGGAATATTTTAAAGGAGATCCCGCGTATTGAATGGTTTCATTTTGCACAAAATGTGCTTGATGAAGATGGCCTAACGCTGTGTACTTGAAGTTCTTAAATAGCGAAGCATCTACATACTCAGCTCCACCAATGGCAAGCGGTCTTTCTGACTCACTAGTATTATCCTCTTCCCGACCTTGAGGAGTAACAAAGGCATGTCCTACAAATACATGTCTTTTTGAAAAATCCATTTGCAATTCAATAGCTTCCACTATTTTTTTCATGGCTAGCTGATGACTGGTGATTGTTTCATCCTCGAGTATGAACCTAACCTGAGAAGGGTCCATATACGGGATTAGATGAAATTCTACTTCTCCATATTCATCACTGATTGTCACAGAATTAAACTCTTTTGTTAGTTGTCCCACTATATGTAAACCAGTTTCTTTCATAATGTTTCTTCCAAAATTTAAACGGCCTGGGCTGTCATGGTTGCCCGCAATACTTAAAACAGGAGTCTGATGCTTTAATACAATCTCTGCAAGTACATTGTCCAACAAATTTACAGCTTCTGCAGGTGGTACAGCACGGTCATATAAATCTCCTGCTATGATTACTACATCTGGCTTTTCTTCCTCAATTGCTTTTATAAATGAAGCCAACACATGTCTCTGATCTTCTGTCATATAGATTCCTTGTACTAATTTACCTAAATGCCAGTCGGCTGTGTGAAATATTTTCATGAGTAATTACCCTCCTACACTGAAGATTTTATGTTAATTTATATCTATTTTATCATTTAAGGAGGACAGGTTATATTAACTTGCCGAGATTTCATATAAAGTTAAATAGTAAATATGTAAAGATTATGATTAAAAGGAGGATTTTATATGTCCACAGAAACTTATCAAATAATAGCCATAGCTATCTATATGGTTGCCATGCTTGCTATCGGATATTATTCGTATAGAAAGACAGTTAACCTGACTGATTATATGCTAGGAGGACGTTCACTCGGCCCAGCTGTTACCGCTTTAAGTGCAGGAGCTGCTGATATGTCTGGGTGGCTCCTAATGGGATTACCAGGAGCAATCTATCTACATGGTATGGGAGAAGCTTGGATAGCGGTTGGTTTAACCATTGGTGCATATTTAAACTGGCTATATGTAGCACCACGCTTACGCGTATACACACAGGTTTCGAATGATTCGATCACTATTCCGAGTTACTTAGAAAGTCGCTTGAAACAATCTTCCCGTTTATTACGCGTTGTATCAGGTCTCATTATTCTTTTATTCTTTACTTTCTATGTATCCTCAGGGATGGTTGCTGGGGGAGTATTTTTTGAAAGCTCGTTCGGTTTAGATTACCACACCGGTCTCCTAGTAGTATCTGCTGTTGTAGTTGCTTACACTCTTTTCGGAGGATTTCTAGCAGTTAGTTACACTGATTTTCTGCAGGGACTCCTAATGTTTTTAGCATTGATTTTTGTGCCGATTATCGGTTTGTTTGCTACTGGAGGGCTAGATTCAACAGTGGAATCTATTAAAGAAGTTAACCCTAATCATTTAAGTCTAATCGCTGGGACTACTACAGCCGGTATTATTTCTTCCTTGGCATGGGGTCTTGGTTACTTCGGACAACCTCATATAATTGTTCGATTTATGGCCATCAGTTCAGTAAAGGAAACCAAAAATGCTCGTCGTATCGGTATCGGCTGGATGATTCTAAGTTTAGTTGGAGCTATTTCGACAGCTTTAGTAGGACTAGCATATTATAAGCAACATCCTGAATTGACTCTTACTGACCCAGAAGCTATTTTCATTGCACTCGGTCAAATTGTTTTTCATCCTTTTATAGCAGGACTAGTACTTGCTGCTGTCTTAGCAGCTATTATGAGTACTATTTCCTCTCAATTAATCGTTACATCATCGGCATTAATAGAGGACTTGTATAAAGCATTTATAAAAACAGATGCTTCCGACAGAACATATGTAAATTATGGACGTATTGCTGTATTGGTAGTATCGATAGTTGCTGCAGTGCTTGCTTGGGAGCAAAACGAGACTATTTTAGGCCTTGTAGCCTTTGCATGGGCAGGCTTCGGTGCATCATTTGGTCCTGTCATTTTACTTTCACTTTATTGGAAAAAGATTACTGCTTCCGGAGCACTTTCAGGTATGGTCGTTGGTGCTGTAACTGTTGTAATCTGGAAGGCTAACGAAACACTTAAAGACGCATTATATGAAATAGTTCCCGGCTTCCTTTTAGCTCTGATTGTTACGGTGGTAGTGAGCTTACTAACCTATAAGCCTAATGCTGAGATTGAAAAAGAATTCGATGACACCGTTCAATTATTAAAAGAAGAGCGTAAAAAATAATAAGAAAAGGGCTAACCTCACACTACAGGTTAGCCCTTTTCTATATATTGTCCTATATGATACTTGTCATAGTGTTGACTTGACGTTTATGCCTACTCCTAATACCAGCATTGCTTTATAGTTAACATAACGAAATATGTATATAGGAGGAATTATAATGAGTAGAGAAAAAACACTTGAATTACGTAAGAATGTAAAACCATTTGAAAATTCCGAGTTGAAGAAAAGCATAGTACAGCTCATCAATACAATTCCACCATTTTTTATCCTCTGGTTTTTAGCCTATTTAAGCCTCGACATTTCTGTATGGTTGACTGTTGGATTATCCATCATTGCTGCAGGATTTGTCGTTCGTATATTTATTATCTTCCACGATTGCACACACGGATCTTTCTTTAAAAATAAAAAAGCTAATAATATAACAGGAACTATTACAGGTATCATTACCTTATTTGCATACGAGAAGTGGAAGCGCGAGCATAACATTCATCATGCAACTAGTGGTAATTTAGACAAACGTGGCGTTGGTGACATTTGGATGATGACAGTCGAAGAGTATATAGAGGCTTCACCGATGAAGCGCCTTTCTTACCGACTATATCGTAATCCAATTGTTATGTTCGGTTTAGGACCTGCTTTGTTATTTCTAGTAAGTAATCGTATTAACCGTAAAGGCGCTAAAGGAAAAGAGCGTTATAATACGTATCTTATTAACATTTCAGTAATTGCTATTTATTCTTTCATGATTTGGCTAATTGGCTGGCAAGCATTTGCCATTATACAAGGAACTATTCTTTTTGTAGCAGGAGCTTTAGGGATTTGGTTGTTCTACGTACAGCATCAGTTTGAAGATTCCTACTTCGAAGATGAGAAAGAATGGGATTATGTAAAAGCTGCGATCGAAGGAAGCTCTTACTACAAATTACCAAGAGTGCTACAATGGGTAACAGGAAACATTGGTTTCCATCACGTTCATCATTTAAGTCCAAGAGTACCTAATTACAACTTAGAAAAAGCACATGAATCTACACCACCCTTACACAAAGCTACAACTATAAATCTTCGTACAAGTTTACAATCTATTCATTTCCGTTTATTTGATGAAGAGAACAAAAGCTTTGTAACCTTTAAAGAGATTAAGCATTTGCTTAAACAATCTAAAGATGCAGTAAATCTTAATGCTAAAAATACAACAATTGAAGGAAAATAGACCTCTCTTAAAACCATTCCTTATCCACTAGGGGGTGGTTTTACTTTATAATAAAAGAAAGTGTATATGTGAAAGGTGTCTGTTAAATGAATAAATGGTATCAGATTTTCCCTAAAGCTCCCTGGCTAAGTATTTACGCTTGGGTCGTATTTTGTATCTTTCCTTTTTTCTTTATTTTTCGTTCAAACGAGCTATCTGAAATCATTATAGGTCTGCTCTTCACAGGAATATTCTTTCTTGCATACCGTCTTTCTTTTAAGTCGACAGGTTGGTTTTTATATGTTTGCTTAGCTATTGAAATAATAATTAGCTTATTGATGACCTATTATTATGGGTATATTTACTTTTCTATCTTTCTTTCCTTTTTTATCGGGAATATTACACAAAGATTGGGCTTCTTCTTAATATATAGCCTAAATATTCTCTCAACCTTAACTGCTGTTATTATCGGCTTTTATATAAAAATAGAATTATTTATTTCTCAATGGCCATTTTTGGTTATATGTATACTTGGGGTAATTTTATTGCCTTTTAGTACTTATAATCGTCATAAGCGAGAAATGCTAGAAGGCCAACTAGAAGATGCTAATCAGCGTATTGCTCAATATATGGTTATTGAAGAACGCGAAAGAATAGCAAGAGACCTACATGACACACTTGGTCAAAAGCTTTCCTTGATTGGTTTGAAAAGCGACTTAGCTGGAAGGCTAATGGATAAGGACCCTGAAGCAGCTAAGCATGAAATTCAAGATATTCATCAAACAGCTCGTTCTGTTTTAAAAGAGGTACGTGAGCTCGTTACAAACATGCGTGGTACTAAATTGGAGGATGAGATTTATAGAGTGCAGCAAATACTAAATGCAGCAGGTATTTCTTGTAAGTTTAGTGGCTCCCTTCATCTTGTTAAAACACCGCCTATTGTTGAAAACATGCTAAGTATGTGTCTGAAGGAATCCGTGACTAATGTGGTAAAACATAGTGGAGCCACGGCCTGCTCTATTTCATTAAAGCAGTCAGCAAGGGAAACTTTATTAAAAGTACACGATAATGGAAAAGGATTAGACCTTAGTAAAGACTGGATTAAAGGTCATGGATTGCAAGGGATTAGGGAGCGACTGGAATTTGTTAATGGTACACTAGATATTTATTCAAAAAATGGTACAACGATTAATATCAGAGTACCAAATGTAATATTACAAACACGGCAGGAGGATTAGACATGATACGAATTGTCATCGCTGAAGATCAACGAATGGTTTTAGGAGCACTGGGATCTCTTCTAAATTTGGAAGAAGACATGGAAGTAGTAGGTAAAGCGAATAACGGAGAGGAAGCTCTTGCTCTTATTAAGCAGCTTCAACCTGATATTTGTATTATGGATATCGAAATGCCCATTAAAAGTGGATTAGATGCAGCAGAGGAATTAAAGGATCACCCATGTAAGGTAATCATCTTAACTACCTTTGCACGCTCAGGCTATTTTGAAAGAGCGCGTAAAGCAGGCGTAAATGGATACCTTTTAAAGGATAGCCCTAGTGAGGAGCTGGCTAACTCAATCCGAATAATTATGGATGGTCGACGGATCTATGCTCCAGAATTAGTGGATATGGCCTTTGAAGAAGAAGAAAATCCGTTAACAGATAGAGAAAGCCAGGTGCTTGAGCTAATCGCTAACGGAAAAAATACGAAAGAAATCGCAAGTGAGTTATATATTACCCCTGGTACTGTCCGAAACTATATTTCTGTAATATTAGAAAAGCTTCAAGTGGGAAATAGAATTGAGGCAATCTCTCGCTTTAAAGAAAAAGGTTGGTTTAAATAATTCTTTTCCTTGTTACCATTTTCCATATTTTACGTCTAATACCTTAACACCATTATTAGCTGGTGATTTGTATTAAGTAAATCCTTTAACAAAGAGGAGTGAAAATATGAAAAAGAGGTATCTGGCTTTGACCATAGTTATTATTTCAGTGGTAACCATTTTAATCATATTTTTACCAAATATGATTAGTCAGGTTAAAGCTCCTAGTAAAGAGATAGCTGAGGAAAATCAACAATCGGATTCAAAGGGATCTGCATATGAATCCCCTAAAAAACAAGTCGATTACATGATTAGCTTTGATAAAGATATTTATAAATTAGTGGAGGGTGATCAGTCGGATACCCTCACTACTAAAGTACCTTTAGAAGAAAAATATCCAGAGGTTTCATTAAAAATAGAACAGATAAATGATCAATCCCCTGAGGAGCTCCTTCCTATTCTAGAAATGCAAATGGGTGTTGACTATACTAGCCCTAAAGAAACGGAAAAGGTTATTGATCCAGTGGATGGATACTGGCTACATGCAATTAGTCACGATTCAGCGGGGCTAACCAACTGGGATAGTCCTGTTGGTGATATCTATATCATAGATAATGGCGTTGGAGGAAGCTTTGTTATTACACAAAAGTACTTTCTAGAGGCCGCAGAAGGACATGGTTCGAATTTCCGATCTATTTTAGAGACCTTTCAAATAGTTGAAAAGTAATTATTTATAGCGAGTAGGAGGGACAATAATCGTTCAAACACTCGCTTTTTTTAATCGTTGATTGCACAAAAAAAGGCACTATCTGTTTCAAATGAACAGACAATACCTTATTTAAAAAAACAATCACCTTCAAACAGCGTGATTATATACTTTTTAATGTAACCACGATTAACTCTGGAGTGTTAAAGACTCTAATGGGAACCAAGCTGTTTCCTAACCCCCGACTCACAATCATAGTCGTTTCCTTTTCTTTATATGTTCCTGCAGTGTATTTTGGAAACCACCCTTGTCCTGGTGCCACTAACCCACCTAAACCAGGAATTCTAAATTGACCTCCGTGCGCATGACCAGAAAATACTAAATCCATTTCAGAATTAACATAATCATGAAATACCTCTGGTCTATGAGATAGCACAAGGGTATAATCCTCGCTGCTTTCAAAGTTTTCTAGCTGCTCTCGAACAAGCAAACCACTTAAAGGATCCTCAATGCCGATAATACGCATTTTCTCCCCATTATATTCAACCGTTACTTCCTCATTGGATAAAACATGGACACCAATCTCCATTAAAGAAGTTTTAATGTGATTAACATCATTTGTAGCAATTTCATGATTTCCAGTAACATAGTAAACCGGTGCTATACTAATAATTTGATTGACTAGATCCAAGCTATTTTGTAAGTCATATCGATTGCTGTCGATTATATCTCCTGTGATAAAAATAATATCCGGGTTTACATCCTTAATCTTATGTACGAGTTTTGCTTGCTTATCACCAAATGTGGCATCATGTAAATCGGATATCTGCAAAATCTTCCATTCATTAAAACTAGCTGGAATCTTCTCTGATTCTATTATTACTTCGTTAATACTTACTCGAGTGTTCCCTATGTAAAGTAGCACAGCTAATATAACTACTAATAAAACAATCCATTTTTTCATCTAAAATCTCCTAGTCTATTTGCAAAAAACGATACCCCTGAGAAATTTAATAAATCCCCATAAATGTATGGGGATTGTTAAATTTTGTCGGTTATTATAATTTCCCAGGAAATAAGTGCTAATAATTTACACCTTGAAATGCAGCGAGGAAGAATACTATTATAACAATATATATTATTATAACTAACCCTATAGAAATAGCCATCCAAATAAGTGATGCTCGAGCAAAATTACGTCTTGGGTCTGGATTACCAAATCCCCAAATGAATAACATAACCAGATTAACAATGGGAATAGCCATAATCAGCATCGTGATGATCCATTCCATTACAGTCATCTCAGTTGAAGTTTTTATTGCCGAGCCATCTTTATAATGTAACTGCCCCTCTTCATACGTATTCACTTACAATCCTCCATCCCTATTATAGTTTACATGATAAAATCACGTCCACTTCCATTTTACGTCATAAAAGGGAAAATAGTCATCTGATAAATGATTATTTTTAAATTTTCATCATACTCATTGGAGTTACAATTCCTATTAGTTGGTTACTCAGTTTTCCATCCTTAGTAATTAGCAGTGCTTCTAATCTCTTTCCTCGTCCAATTGCTGATTTAAAAACTTCTAGCGCCTCATACACGGACATCTCTGCTTCAACAAAGCGGTGATTCTCTCTATTGCTTTCATGCTTCAAAATTTCACCCAGGGTTGCTTTTTTCCTTGAGAAACTCTTGGACTCTACCTCACTTGCCATCCACATAGTAATTCCTACTGGTGTGATAAGACCTTTAAATTTATCCCCATTATACACAGGAAATTGATTGTATTTCTTATCCTTAATAACCTGGAGTGCATAGCTTAAAGAATCTGTTTCCTGAAAGGTAGTTACTTCTCCGGAGAACATATTTCCTACTGTGACAGGCTTGCTTAAAGCCTCTTCGATTTCTTCCATCTTTGCTACTACCTCTTCATGGGGTTCTGCTATCGCATATTCCATAGTTGTACGATGGTGCACGATTGCGTTTCTTAAGTCACCATATTCTCGAAGGTCTGCTTCATATCGTCTTAGTACAGCGTTTTTTTTCTTAGCGAAATCGATTAACCTAAAAAAGGATAAGTGTTCCTGAGTATCAGCTATATTCCTCATGATTTTATCTAATCTATTGTAAGAAGTGATAAAACGATCTGAGTTGCGTAATGTCATATATAAGTCTCCTGTTATTATATTTTAGCTTTCCAGACGTTGTTTTTGGTAGAAAAAACTGCCCCCATCAATAAGAAGCTGATTGCTAATATCGTAATTAAGATACTCCATATATATGAGCTACTTTCAACATCACCGTTCAAAACATAACCAGCATACATTGGCAACTTCCATGGGGAGTTAGTCCAGTATGTGCCTAGCAGTCCGTCTATAACCTGAACAATTATTACCAAAACAAAAGACACCGTAGAAGCCATTCCAGTTGATAAGGCAGCACTAGTAAATAAAACAATACTAATCACGAATAAAAGCCACAGAACATAAATACTAGTAAATTCTATAAAACTTAAGAAATCTATCGATCCAAAAAGTATGGATGTATAATATAAGCTAGCTACTATTCCTAAAATAAAACTACCTAAAACAATTATACTCAAGATCGCCAATTTACTTCCTACATAACCTGTAAATGAAAGTGGTCGAACGTATAATAAAGTTGCCGTACCATTCTTCCGTTCCCTTGAAATAATACCTGAAAAAGCTAGAATAACTACTAACATGCCGATTAACTGATATTGACTAATGGTGGACATTAATATTTGTTCAGAGGTCATGGAAGGAAATTCAATGACTGTTCCTTCAGGTAAATTTCCAACAGAGCTTAGGATTTGAGGCATGTAGTAGTTCATGACAGGCTCTGTAATCCCAAATAGAATAAACACAAGAGGAATCCAGAGAATCTTAAAATTACGGATGTTTTCTCTCCATTCCTTTTGAAACAATACAAGAAATGTATTCATTGTTTGTTCACCACCTGCATAAATATTTCTTCGAGATTAGCCGATGCCTTCTCTATCTTTTGAACAGTCCAATCTCCTACAGACGCGTATGCTAAAATCTCTTGCATTCGCGGTTCTTTTTCTCTTATAGGAATACAGACAGAGGACCCTTTTTGTTTTACATTCCAAGGGGAGCTACTTGCAAAAACTTTCGCCTCTTCTTCTAAGGAAAAGATAATTTTAATCATAGGGTTTGCGTATTTTTCACGTACATCCGATAATGAACCTTGCTCTACCAGCTCACCATTTCTCAAAAATAATAGCTGATCCGTCATTTCTTCCGCATCATTTAAAATATGAGTCGAATAAAGAATAGTAGTTCTTTCTTGAAGTTCCTTTAAAAGATTTAAAATCTCTCTTCTGCCTACTGGATCCAATGCAGAAACTGGTTCATCTAATAAAAGAAGGGATGGATTATGTACAATTGCCTGTGCTAATCCTAATCGTTGTTTCATCCCTCCAGAAAACGTACCTGTTTTTTTCTTTTTTACATTACCGAGCCCCACAAAATCTAAGATTTTCTCTGACTCCTTCACGGCAACTCTAGCATCTACCCCACTTAACTTTGCAGTCATCTCTGTAAATTCAATTGCAGAAAGCCATGAGAAAAACTTAGGATATTGCGGTAAAAACCCTATCATTCTACGTGCGTCCTCCTTATTCTCCTTCAGAATAATTTCGCCAAACGTTGGATTTACTAATCCCGTGAGCATAGAAAGTGTAGTAGTTTTACCTGCACCATTAGGACCGATTAAGGCTGTTGAAGTATTTTTCATTAATGAAAAGGAAACATCTTTTACTACTTTTTCTCTCCCATATTGCTTGGTTAATGATTGAACAGTTAGTAATGTATTCATTCGTTCCGTCTCCCCACTATGAAATAGATAATTGAACCTATTATTCCTGATATGAAAATAATTATTACCCAAAGCCACTTAGGACCATTTGTGTCGTATACCTTTATCAGATCTACAAAGGCAACAATCATTAAAATAAATTGTAAAATAACAATGGGTAATATTAATTCCCAAGGTATTGTTGAAAGATTCAATATGATTCCTCCTTTTTTAATTTCCAATTATAGCTTTTATAAAAGAAAGCTTTCACAAACTATGTTATAATAGCAAATTGGGGGGTGAATTGAATGGAAATTGTAATAAGAAAAGCTATTAAAGCAGATGCCGAATCATCAGTTCCTCTAATTATGGAAGCAATCGGTGACATTTCGATGCAAATGACTGGAGAAACTGAAGAATCAGCGATCACCCAGGAGTTCATTCACTTATTTACTCAAACCAGCAATCGTCATTCCTATTTAAATACCTACGTTGCAGAAATGGAAGGTCAAATTGCTGGAGTACTAGTTTTTTATACTGCTGAACAAGCAGTTACTTTGGATGCTAATTTAGAGCAGTATCTCTCAGCCAAAAAGGGTGAACAGGTGACGATAGATAAAGAAACGCTACCTGGCGAATGGTATATAGATACTGTAGTTGTCGATCCAGCCTATCGTGGACATGGTATTGGAACGAGGCTATTAAATTTTGCTGAAAAAGTAGTCAAAAATAACGGTGGCGGGAAACTCTCCTTGAATGTAGAAACTGAGAAAGAGGCTGCAATCCGCTTATATAATCGTCTAGGATTTGAAAATGTTTGTCCTTGGACAATTATTGGCGAGCCTTTCTATCACATGGTGAAAACGGTAGGCCCCTGATTGAAGGAGAAGCAAGGTTATGAAATTATGGATCTACCCCTTAATGGTTGTCTTCGCAGCCAGCTGTTACGGGACTTTATCAACTATGGTAAAATTAGCAATCGGACAAGGCTATACAGCTTCAGAAGCTGTTTCTAGTCAGTACATTGTTGGTTTCCTATTAGCATTAGTCATCTACATGGTGACACAAAGAAAAATACCACGTCTTTATGGCGGGTTTAAAATTATACTGTTAGCAGGGATTTTTACAGCAACTACGGGTATTGTCTATGGACAAGCCCTTATATATTTACCAGCCTCCCTAGCAGTAGTCATGCTCTTCCAGTTTACGTGGATCGGTACTTTGATTGATTGTATAATAAGAAAAAGATTACCTTCTCGAGCAGAAGTTATCTCCCTTGTTATTTTATTCGCCGGTACACTGCTAGCTGCAGGGGTATTAGATGTCGATTTGAGTGGAATTGACTGGAGAGGCTGGGTATATGGTTTCGCAGCAGCGATTTCCTTCTCACTTAATATGAACATTAATACTAAACAAGTAGAAGGAATGAATACTACTACTCGTTTACTTTGGGTTTCCTTTATCGCTGCTTTAATGATCTCTGTCTTCCAAAGCCCAGAAATCATGTGGAACGGTAAACTATTTACGGAATCTCTACTTTACTTGGGACTAGGCTTAGGATTACTAGGTATCATTATCCCTATTTATTTCTTCGTAATCGCTGTACCAAAAGTTGGCGGCGCAGTTTCATCTATTCTAAGTGCAATGGAATTACCTGTAGCTGTAATGGTATCTGTACTTGTGTTAAGCGAGGCACTTACTTGGTTACAAGTTATAGGTATCGTCATTATTCTGATAGGTATGTGTATCCCAACGATTGCAGATATTCGAAGAAAGCAAAAGCAACAAAAGCCTATTGTGTAGGTCGAAACGCTGAACTCACCGTTCAGCGTTTTTTTTATTTGTTCGGTTTCTGGTGTTTTACTTTATAAATTCAATTATTCCATCCATTAAACCTTCTGCTAACGGTAGACTTGGATCTGTATATGTCGCCATATTCCCTGCCTCATCAGATGGGGATTCTTTTAGCACATGGTTCATTTTTTCAATTATTAGAAGCTCAGAATCTTTTGCTTGATGTAGAAGCTCAGCATCACTACTAGGGACTTGCAAATCTGCTGTACCGTTTATAAGTAATATTCTTGCATCCAACTTTTTAATCTGTTCAATAGGATTGTATTGAAGCCAGGAAATCATATAAGGTTGTACAGATGGACGAAATATACTGTGTAATTCATTCGACACTTCCTCTACCTGTTCACCTTGCTTAAGCTTCTTAATTACTTTTTCAGATTCACTCATAAGCTCACTTGGCAACTGATTTCTTAACTGTTCTAATAGAATTTCATCTATTTGCCTACCTGCCCCTGCTAATGAGACGAATACATTCGCTCCTGCCTCTTGAGCAGCAATCATCCCTACAAGAGAACCCTCACTGTGTCCGATGAACCCTATATCGCTAAAACGATCGTCTTCTTTCGCAAAATCTGCCCAAGCAACAGCATCCTCAATATAGTGGTTAAATCTTAAGTCCTCTTCTTTAGTAGCAAGGCCCATGTTTAAGCCAACGCCTCTTTTGTCGTAGCGGATGCTGGCAATTCCTTCTGCAGCTAATTCTTCTGCGATCATTTTTAAGCTATTATTTTTCCCTACCATTACTAAGGAGTTACCATTACGATCAGTGGGTCCCGAGCCAGCAAGAATGATCATAAGTGGGAACGGTCCTTCCCCCTCAGGAATCTCAATTTGACCAATCATTTTCCCTCCATTTACTTCTAATTCTTCTAAATGCTCAGCCTTAGCTACATCAGTTACCTTAGTAAGTTCAAATGGAAACGACTGACCTTGTTGTGTAAACGTACCTGCCATTTTTTCATCCTGCAGCTTCCCAGCAAAGGTGATTTTTTGTCCCGGAAGTGGCATGTTAAAGGTAATATCCTTACCGTTTAAGGAAATGTTCGTTAATGGGTGACCATTTAATCCTTGAATCGGGATACTAATCAAGCCTTCTTCATTTGTGAATTTAATACTAATTGGGAGTGGTTGATTAGGAACGTTAATGGATCCTTCCCACACTCCCTCTACTATCTCTAAAGAAACATTTGCACTAGTCTCTTCCTTATCTTTAGACACCTCTTCCCCTCCTTGCTTATCACTATCACTACATCCAGAAAGTAAAATATGAAATAGTAATAAGCTTAATATAAGTGCTTTTTTATAATTCATTTAGATCCACCTTTCTGTTCTATTTATAGTATAACAGTACTTATAGAAAGAAGTAAATAATTTTCAGTTTATTTTAAAGGTTTTTGCTTTATTAAATTCTTTTTTTAAAACATACTAGAGGGAAAGTAGAATTTAGATTTTCATATAAAGAATTATGTTTATGGAATTTATAATGAAGTAACAATTAGGTTAGTTTAAAGAGGAAAAAATGTTCGAGTATAGAATACATTTATATCAGCATTCTTACATTTCTAAATTAGAAAGGTGTTGCAATAAATGACGGAGGTTTTTTTAAAGGTTCAAGACGTACTTGAAAATTACAAAAAAGCAGTTCACGAAAAAGATGTTGAAAAATTCTTATCTATGTATGCGCCTAACGTGCATATTTATGACTCCTGGGAGAACTGGGAGAGCAAGGGGATTTCCTCATGGAAGGAAAGCGTGGTAGAGTGGTTTAACGGATTGAGCGAGGACCGCATTCTACTCAAAGTTGATTTTAGTGATCTAGTCGTTGATGAAAATTCACATCTCGCATTTGTATATTGTGCGGTAACTTTTGCTGCGCACCTAGAAGAATCTGATGAGAAAATTCGTCAAATGACAAATCGAATCACATATTGTTTAAAAAAGGTGAACGAATCTTGGTTTATAGCTCACGAACATTCATCGTTACCAATAAATATAGAGACTGGTAAGGGAATTTTTAATTTGAAGTGAAAAAAATATTGGGATTACTAACATTTTTCAGTTCATTTTTTATGTATATTATTAAATTACCTTTACCTTAAACAAAGACTTCCTTAAATATAATAAAACAGTCGCCAACAATTACTCGGTGACGACTTCCTTTAGTTGCGCAGCGACGTCCTACTCTTGCAGGGGCGATCCTCCAACTACCATCGGCACTGCGAAACCAGATGGGCCACCTCACCAATTGCCCAGGAACGGATTGCTAAATCAGATAGACGGCGCAAGAATTCTTCATGAATAGAGAGTTTGTTTATCATTAGGTGAGTGAATCTCTCCTATTGGTGGTTGACCGACCGATTATTGGGTATAACCGGCCGATTATTATGCTGAACCGACCGGTTATTGGATATAATCGACCGATTCTCGCTTATTATGACAAAATGTCTTGTCCCAAGGTCACTTGCTTATGAAGAATAGTAGTCTTGGTCTTATTTCTTTATAAGGACATACAAAAAAGCCGCCACCGATTACTCGGTGACGACTTCCTTTGGTGCCCAGCGACGTCCTACTCTTGCAGGGGTGACCCTCCAACTACCATCGGCGGCTCCGAAACCAGATGGGCGGCAGATTTCTTTGTCAGCCGCAGTCGTTCGGTTCTCGCGTATGCCATACGCTCCGAGCCTCTCTTCCTTGCTTCCTCGAACTCTTTGCCCCTCCGGCTTCTCGCTCACTTCCTTAGGGAGAAAGTGCCTTCGGCTTTTTCTGTAAAAGACAAAACAAAAAACAAAAAAGCCGCCACCGATTACTCGGTGACGACTTCCTTTAGTGCCCAGCGACGTCCTACTCTTGCAGGGGGAGACCCCCAACTACCATCGGCGCTGAAGAGCTTAACTTCCGTGTTCGGTATGGGAACGGGTGTGACCTCTTCGCCATCATCACTAGACCTTTTCGGCTTTCAATACATGATTGAAACCCTCAGAGTTGTTCACTCAAAACTGGATAAAAGACATCATTAATCGAAACAAACAATTTGGTTAAGTCCTCGATCGATTAGTATTCGTCAGCTGCACATGTCGCCACGCTTCCACCCCGAACCTATCTACCTCATCGTCTTTGAGGGATCTTACTTACTTGCGTAATGGGAAATCTCATCTTGAGGGGGGCTTCGTGCTTAGATGCTTTCAGCACTTATCCCGTC
>NZ_JAMAWN010000090.1:0-396 GCF_023713305.1 Psychrobacillus sp. MER TA 171
GGTAACCCTTTTGGGAGCCAGCCGCCGAAGGTGGGACAGATGATTGGGGTGAAGTCGTAACAAGGTAGCCGTATCGGAAGGTGCGGCTGGATCACCTCCTTTCTAAGGATATATTCGGAATACAGATTTTTATCTGTATCTTAACGTTTTGCAGTTCAGTTTTGAATGTTCATTCTATATGAGCATTTAAAGCTTTTTAACTTGCTCCTGCGATTACTCGTCGCAAAGGAACAAGCTTTGTTCTTTGAAAACTGGATAAAATGACATCAAAAAAAGAAACAAACGCAAGATATTCAAATTGTGATCACTTACGTGATTGCAAGTGTATTACTTTTAACTTTTAGGTTAAGTTAATAAGGGCGCACGGTGGATGCCTTGGCACTAGGAGTCGATGAA
>NZ_JAMAWN010000091.1:0-396 GCF_023713305.1 Psychrobacillus sp. MER TA 171
GCCCAGCGACGTCCTACTCTTGCAGGGGCGACCCTCCAACTACCATCGGCGGCTGCGAAACCAGATGGGCGGCAGATTTCTTCGTCAGCCGCAGTCGTTCGGTTCTCGCGTATGCCATACGCTCCGATCCTCTCTTCCTTGCTTTCTCGAACTCTTTGCCCCTCCGGCTTCTCGCCCACTTGCTTAGAGAGAGAGTGCCTTCGGCTTTTTTTTCATTTTAAACAAAACAAAAAAGTCATCACCGATTACTCGGTGATGACTTTTTTTGGTGCCCAGCGACGTCCTACTCTTGCAGGGGGAGACCCCCAACTACCATCGGCGCTGAAGAGCTTAACTTCCGTGTTCGGTATGGGAACGGGTGTGACCTCTTCGCCATCATCACTAGACGTTTGAGTT
>NZ_JAMAWN010000092.1:0-393 GCF_023713305.1 Psychrobacillus sp. MER TA 171
CACCTCAACCCCTGAAAAGCCTGATCAGGTGGTGGCCGCACAGGCGGCCACCACGATCCCGCTCGCCGCGAGGCGGCTCATCCCGGTCAAACCCGGAGCTTCGCAGCCGCCTGCCCCCTGAGTTCCCGCCCGACACCCGCGACCGTAGCCGATGGCCGCCCGGCGTCAAGGGGCGAGGGACCGTGTTGCCCGCACCCCTCCCTCGCCTTTTTCCTTGACACCGGGCGGCCATCGGCTCCTTGAGTCGCACGGGCGCGAACTCAGGGGACTGGCGGCACCACTGCCAAACCCCGGGTTCCACCGGGACGAGCCCAACCCCTACGAGGCGGGCGGAATCTTGGGGCCCGGTCAGCGCAACACCCCTCAACCTTTTTGCTGTGGAGAGTGTCATGC
>NZ_JAMAWN010000093.1:0-376 GCF_023713305.1 Psychrobacillus sp. MER TA 171
CGCAATGGTGCATCCCATCGCGCCTCGCTTCAGAAAGAGCTTGGCATCATTACCAATCGAATCATTCGATGGACAGATCGGTTCTTCCCAGAATTCCAACATGTCTTTAAAGACATCGGGAAAACCGCCCTGGCAGTGCTGGAGAAAACACCATTACCAGAGGACCTTCGAGAAAAAGAAGTGGCGGAGCTACTCCCTTTCTACAAAGAGGTTGCTGGGTTAAAGTGTGTCTCTTCTCCCAAAATAGTTAAACTCAAGGAAGCCGCTGAAATCTCGATCGGGTTGACCGAAGGCCTGGAGATGGCTCGATTTGAGATTCATACCTTGGTTATGCAATATAGACTCGTTCAACAACAGTATGAATTACTGGCAGAAC
>NZ_JAMAWN010000094.1:0-368 GCF_023713305.1 Psychrobacillus sp. MER TA 171
GAGGTAGATAGGTTCGGGGTGGAAGCGTGGCGACACGTGCAGCTGACGAATACTAATCGATCGAGGACTTAACCAAATTGTTTGTTTCTAATATGATGTCTTTTATCCAGTTTTGAGTGAACAACTCTGAGGGTTTCAAGGCGCAAGCAGTGCTAGGAAACGAGTGAGTGAATGAAGGAACGTACTTACGTACGTGACTGATTGAACGAACGAAGTTGACAACGCAATGCGAAGTGTATTGAAAGCCGAAAAAGTCTAGTGATGATGGCGAAGAGGTCACACCCGTTCCCATACCGAACACGGAAGTTAAGCTCTTCAGCGCCGATGGTAGTTGGGGGTCTCCCCCTGCAAGAGTAGGACGTCGCTGG
>NZ_JAMAWN010000095.1:0-346 GCF_023713305.1 Psychrobacillus sp. MER TA 171
CTAGTGATGATGGCGAAGAGGTCACACCCGTTCCCATACCGAACACGGAAGTTAAGCTCTTCAGCGCCGATGGTAGTTGGGGGTCTCCCCCTGCAAGAGTAGGACGTCGCTGGGCTTGCAATAAAAAAATATTACCCAGGAGGATTAGCTCAGCTGGGAGAGCATCTGCCTTACAAGCAGAGGGTCGGCGGTTCGAGCCCGTCATCCTCCACCATAATTTTACTCCTGCCGGAGTAGCTCAACTGGTAGAGCAACTGACTTGTAATCAGTAGGTTGAGGGTTCAAGTCCTTTCTCCGGCACCATTTTCCGAGCCATTAGCTCAGTTGGTAGAGCATCTGACTTTTA
>NZ_JAMAWN010000096.1:0-291 GCF_023713305.1 Psychrobacillus sp. MER TA 171
ATAGGTTCGGGGTGGAAGCGTGGCGACACGTGCAGCTGACGAATACTAATCGATCGAGGACTTAACCAAATTGTTTGTTTCTAAGATGTCAGTTTATTCAGTTTTGAAAGAATAAATTTTTATTAAATTAATGCTTGTAATAATCTACATAGTTGATATAATAGAACTTGTCTTTCAATAATTATTCAAGTCTAGTGATGATGGCGAAGAGGTCACACCCGTTCCCATACCGAACACGGAAGTTAAGCTCTTCAGCGCCGATGGTAGTTGGGGGTCTCCCCCTGCAAGAGT
>NZ_JAMAWN010000097.1:0-283 GCF_023713305.1 Psychrobacillus sp. MER TA 171
CGGCGACTCCCTCTTAAAATGTAGTCGTACCAATGGTTTCATTACGTATTTTAAAGTGAAAAAAATTTTTTTAACTCGTCTTACTGATCTTTTGCACCCTTATTAAACCACTTATTAAAAATATTGGAAACGAAGGCTGTGCTCCGCTAAATATCCTGGTTAAAAATTCCATAAATATACTATTCTTGGATGCACTCTGTTTCTCTGCAGAACTTATGATGACGTACCCTCCCATATCTCTTTGCGTCGCACGCATACATTCCTTCGTTCGGTCTAGTCATAA
>NZ_JAMAWN010000098.1:0-283 GCF_023713305.1 Psychrobacillus sp. MER TA 171
TTCATCGACTCCTAGTGCCAAGGCATCCACCGTGCGCCCTTATTAACTTAACCTAAAAGTTAAAAGTACTACACTTGCAATCACGTAAGTGATCACAATTTGAATATCTTGCGTTTGTTTCTTTTTTTGATGTCGTTTTATCCAGTTTTCAAAGAACAAGTTAAAAAGCTTTAAATGCTCATATAGAATGAACATTCAAAACTGAACTGCAAAACGTTAAGATACAGATAAAAATCTGTATTCCGAATATATCCTTAGAAAGGAGGTGATCCAGCCGCACCTT
>NZ_JAMAWN010000099.1:0-260 GCF_023713305.1 Psychrobacillus sp. MER TA 171
GGATTTCTGATTTCTCGTGTTTGTTTTTTAATGCGAGTAGCTGTTCATAGAAGGTCGTAAATCCTTCTGCCGACTGTCTGATAGGGAATGACTTATGCAATACTCGTCCACGGTCGTCTACAGCACATGCGTAATGTTTGCGCTTGGCGATATCGATCCCAATGACCAACGTCTTTTCACTCACTTGATTAATTTTATGATTCGTACTATTATTCATAAGAGGCCCTCCTATATATGTTTTGAGTATTCAATTGGTTGTT
>NZ_JAMAWN010000009.1:0-146555 GCF_023713305.1 Psychrobacillus sp. MER TA 171
GGCCGCCCCCTGGAAAGCATCCGCTCGGAACGGAAAGACATGGATTCAGAAAATAGTAGAAGATGAACAGAACCTGCATTCATACTCTACATCTAAACGTTTTAAAGGCACTTTTTCAGTGCCCTCACGACCATGACCTGGGAGATCAGGTACTATACAATGATATTTTCCTTTAAAGTACTGTACCTGTTCGTCCCACATCCAGCCTCCTACTCCTCCGCCATGTAGAAAGAGTATTATTTGTTCATTTTGTTCCCCATCTTCCTTGTAATATAAAGCCATTTAAACTCCCGCCGTTTCTTTTGTATACCTAACTGCATTTCTTTTTCTGTGAAGCCCTCTGCTATCTTCTGAAAGCAAAAGATAAGAAGCATAAATATAGCTAATGGTGGTAGAATCAGCCATAGTTGTCTCGTTAAAAATACTTCCTTTGCAATAGATATCATTCCAGATAATTCGTAAATGACTGGAGAAAGTCTCGCACTATCTGGAAAGCTTATCGCTCCTCCGACAAAAATAGATAAAACCCCTAAATGTACTAATGTTTGAAGTACTTGTACTACATGCTGAGACCAATATAACCAAAGTTTTCTTCCTATTTGGGGGTTGATATGCTTCAGAATAACCCATATTAATGACCCGCCCATTACAGCTGAACTTTGCACATATTCTTTTTTTATTGCCTCATTCATTTCATTCCCTATAAGACTAGTAGTTATGGGAAGGACTAACACGGACATGATCAAAGCTTGGATAAAAAGCCTTTCTCCTAAGCTTGTTTCTAATCCACTTGTTGAAATGGTTAAAATTGGTAAAAGTAAAATAAACATTAATAATGTTAATGGTAAAAAGTGCATACCATCGGCGATACTATTTATTACCTTTCTCCATCTTTCGTTCAAAAAGAATGCATATAGAATTCCTAGTAAATATCCTCCGCCTACTCTGATCGTAGCAATTAATACAGTCATACCAATTGTATATTTTGTTCCAACAAGCAGTTGCTGAAGAATAGAATATCCATATGGATCTGTACCAAAAATAATACTAGTAGATGGAGGCAGTGGTGGCCTTCCGATAAGGCTACCGTTCTCGTCATATAAAAAATTTACCTGCTCTACATCGTCATGAAAGATAAAATAATAGGCGACGGACACACTGAATAGTCCAACAATTATTAATGCAGGAATTGTGATATTCACACGTTGTCTGGAGAAAATATTGAATCTCCGTGTATGTGCCTTAGTTTTGTATCGAAAAAATGCTTTCCACTGAAATCGATCTATGAGCGGAACTCGCAACCCTTCAAACATAACGCTTTTTCCAGTCGACCCCGTTTAACCAGATTCTCAACAATCGAATAGAATAGAAAAAATGGTATGAATATCGATAGTAAGATGAAAGTAATACCCTTTGGACTAAAATCATTCGTTAAATAGTGTAGAATCCCTTCTATCCCAAAAAGATACTCTACTATGAACAAGGAGGACAATGTGAGCCAGACGATTGATTTTGATTGAAAGAAGACACTCTGCAGAACATTACGGGTACAGTGCTTAATCAGCACCTCGACATTAGAAAGCCCCTTGGATCTAGCAAGCTCTACATATGGCTGGTCCAGCTCTTGTTTAAATAAAAGCACCAATAACTTATAAAACAAAATGGCTGGTATCACCGATAGGCAAATGACAGGAGCCGCATAAACCCTCTCTCCCCCTAAGCTATAAAAAGAAAGAATTCGTAAACCTGTCATCGTATACAGTTGTACTACGGCTAGTTGGATAAGAAATATGTATGCAAAATCAGGAATCGCAGTTAGTATATTTGCAAATTGTAGTAAAAGCTTTTGGACCGGACCATTTGAAATAGTCGTAAAAATAGCCAATATAAATGAAAAAAACAAGGAAAACAACAAAGAGACTATCAGTATCGTCATAGAATATAAATAAGGGCCCTTCAAGTATTCCGATATGCTAATCGGAATAATCTCCATTGTTTGCATTACTAGATAGCTAAGATGCCATTCAGACGGTAAAAACAAGCTTTTACATACCTCAAAAATTGTTCGTAAATAGAAAGAAAAGTCAAAGAGGCTACCTACTTGAAACAAGACGATGGGAACGCAGCTAATTAAAACAATCCCAATAATACCTAAAAGAAATTTACCTAATAAATTAATCCATCTGTACATATTGTTCCCCCTAGGTAGACCTCTTCTATCGCTCTATAAGGGTATACGAACCTATTTAGGTAAAAGTTTCAAATATGTTAAATATTTGTTTTTATTCATAAATTATCTTTTTCCTCTTTGATATTGGAGGATGCAATTCCGGTGGTTAACTGATAAAACACCACCAGTCGCTGTCGCTCGTAAGGCTGTAGCACTTAACATTCTCATCCCACTAGAATCCTCTCTTACCTCTAAAGAAATTTAATGGTAAATTGCTACTTTTATAGTTGACTCGGTATATCAAATATACGACTTTGTTCTTTTCATATCAGTAATGAAGTAAGGGTTATCTTTTTTCATTCTCTCCGAAAGAAGCACGACGTTACTTGGATCCTCTATTAATAATTCTAATTCCCTTTGGGTGATTCCAACCACTTGAAGAAAGTCAACTCTACCATGAACACTATCTATCCCTGTAAGCTCTGGATCATCTATAACAAGCAACGCTGTAATCGCAGAGTCTACTCCAATATGGATGGAACCCCCATTACCAGCAACATACTGAAATGGCTCAAAAGGTTTTTTCTGCGTATATGTATAGCTGGCAAGATTAGAAAGCATGGATACTGCCCATAAACAATCCTCTACATTTTCCTCTGCCAATTTAATCGTCATTTCATATCCCCAGCCACTCCATTTACCACCGAACGATTGATCATTCACATACAAGTCGGTCATCCCATAAGTCACCATATGCTTGTACCCATTAGGTGACTGATAAATACTATATCCATCAATATATTGATCCCCACCTAACCAAGCCCGAGCATGTAGGTCTGTCCCAAAATGAGCAGGTTCTTGGTTTGGATAAAGCTCCTCAAAAACTCTATCGATTGCATCCCATCCTGGTGACCAATCCTCTTGCGCTGCCGCTCGCTTTTTATACTCTTCTAGGTTCATGATTATATCTTCCTTTCGCCTTTAACTTTTATTATTGGTACGAAAAAAATAGTGAATTAGTTTCAAAAAAAGAATGAAGTGCGGAAAACATATATTTATAACCGCTAATGAAGATTTATGACCGTTCAATTAACTTTTATAATCGTTTGAATAGATTTATGACCGTTCAGGTGAATTTATGACCGTTCGTGGAGATTTATCACCGTTCACATAAATTTATAACCGGTTTATTTTAAATTGTTAGAAAGCATATGAAAGTAACCGTTTCTTTTTTTCATTCGTATTTCATTAAAAACGTAAAAAAAAAGTGCGACCCTTAAGGATCGCACTTTTCATTATGCTTTAGTGTATCGAAGTACTGGCTTACGTGCAGCTTTTGTTTCGTCTAAACGATTGATCACGGTTGTATGTGGTGCATTTTGAACGATTTCTGGGTTTTCTTCAACCTCTTTAGCAATTTGAATCATTGCATCACAGAATGCATCTAACGTTTCTTTGGATTCTGTTTCAGTCGGCTCAATCATCATGCCTTCTTCTACGTTCAATGGGAAGTAGATTGTTGGTGGATGATAACCAAAGTCTAACAGACGCTTAGCCATATCTAATGTACGAACGCCTAATTTCTTCTGACGACGTCCACTTAATACGAATTCATGCTTACAATGACGGTTGTATGGAAGGTCGTAATAAGCTTCCAAGCGTCTCATCATATAGTTAGCATTTAACACAGCGTATTCTGTTACTGCCTTTAGACCATCTGGACCCATAGAACGAATATATGTGTACGCACGCACATTGATACCAAAGTTACCGTAGAACGGTTTCACTCGGCCAATAGATTGTGGACGGTTATAGTCAAACGTATATTTGTTATCTTCTTTTACAAGAACTGGACTTGGAAGGAAAGGAATCAGATCCGCTTTCACTCCAACTGGTCCAGAGCCCGGACCTCCACCACCATGAGGGCCAGTAAACGTCTTATGCAAGTTTAAATGAACACAGTCAAAGCCCATATCTCCAGGTCGCGCTTTAGACATAACGGCATTTAAGTTGGCACCATCGTAATAAAGCTTACCGCCTACCCCGTGAATGATTTCTGCTAGCTCTAGGATATGTTCTTCAAATAAACCTAACGTGTTAGGGTTAGTAAGCATCAAGGCAGCTGTATCTGGCCCAGCAACACGACGTAGATCCTCTAAGTCTACTAAGCCGTCCTCATTAGACTTAACAGTAATAGTTTCAAACCCTGCTACTGTTGCAGATGCTGGATTTGTACCATGCGCAGAGTCAGGTACAATTACCTTCGTACGTTGTGTGTCCCCATTTGATTCATGGAAAGCACGAATCATCATCAGCGCTGTCCACTCACCGTGGGCACCAGCTGCTGGTTGAAGTGTAACCTCATCCATACCAGTTATTTCAACTAGAGATGTTTGTAGTTCATATAACAGTTCCATTGCACCTTGAACAGTTGACTCTTCTTGAAGTGGGTGAATGTTTGCAAATCCAGGGAATCTTGCAACAGATTCATTAATTTTGGGATTGTATTTCATTGTACAAGAACCAAGTGGATAGAATCCTGTATCCACACCATGGTTTCTGTTAGATAAAGCTGTATAGTGACGCATAATGTCAAGCTCAGATACTTCTGGAAGCTCTGCCTCTTCTTCACGTAACATTCCTGCAGGCAATATGGATGACAAATCTACTTCTGGAACATCTAGCTCCGGTAGGCTATATCCTACTCGACCTTCTTTTGTTATTTCAAAAATTAGTGGTTGATTGTCCTTATGCATAAAGAGCCCCCATTTCTTGCACGAGTGCATCTATTTCTTCTTTAGTGCGTTGTTCTGTTACTGCAATTAATACGTGGTTTTTCAGATCCGAGTTAATACGACCCAAATCAAATCCACCAATGATACCTTTTTCTAAAAGCTTACTATTTGCAGCAGCTACTGAGCCATTCACTTTCACGACGATTTCATTAAAATGAGCTCCTTGGAAAGGTACTTCAAAACCAGCTTTTTCAAATGCTAGCTTTGCATAGTGAGTCTTCGTTATATTTTGAATAGCCATTTCTTTTACACCTTTTTTACCAAGTGCCGTCATCGCTACAGATGCAGCAAGTGCATTTAATGCTTGGTTAGAACAGATATTAGAAGTAGCTTTGTCACGACGAATGTGCTGTTCACGCGCTTGTAGTGTTAACACAAAACCACGGCGACCTTCCTCATCTGTTGTTTCTCCAACAAGACGACCAGGGACCTTACGCATCAGCTTAGAAGTTACCGCGAAGTAACCACAATGTGGTCCACCAAATGCTTCCGCAATACCAAAAGGCTGAGCATCCCCAACTGTAATATCCGCACCGAACTTACCAGGTGGCGTTAAAGCACCTAATGCAAGTGGATTAGCTGAAACAACGAACAACGCTTTTTTCTCATGTGTAACTTGTTCAATTTTTGCTAGGTCTTCAATTTGACCGAAGAAGTTAGGATATTGAACCATAACTGCTGCTGTATCTTCATCGACTGCTTCTTCTAGCTTAACTACGTCTGTAACCCCATCTTTCATCGGTACAGTAACTACATCTACATTTTGACCCTTTGCATAAACCTTCACTACATCAATATACTCCGGATGGATCGCCTCAGAAACAACTAACTTCTTGCGCTTTGTGTGTCCTGCTGCAAGGTTACCCGCTTCTGCAAGCGCAGTACCTCCGTCATACATAGAGGAGTTTGCAAGATCCATTCCAGTCAATTCGCAAATCATCGTTTGGAATTCAAAAATAGCTTGAAGCTCCCCTTGAGAAATCTCGGGTTGATATGGTGTATAAGCTGTATAAAATTCAGAACGTGAAATAACATGATCCACAATGATAGGCTTGAAATGATCATATACTCCAGCACCTAAGAAAGACGCATATTGTCTACTATCTGCATTTTTAGCAGCTAGCTGGCTTAATTCCTTAAGAAGAGCAGATTCTGCTTTAGCAGGTTTAATATTATATTCCCCTTTAAAACGAACCTTTTCTGGGATATCTGCAAACAATTCATCAATAGAAGAAATGCCGATTACGTCTAACATTTCTTTTTGATCTTGTTCAGTCATTGGTAAATAACGATGCTGCTTCATCAATGGACAACCTCTTTCTTTGTCTTATTTTTCTCTTTTATAAAACGGAGTAGCTACAGTTACTGCTTTTAATCGTTTGTTACGTATTTCAATTTCAAGTTCCTGTCCGATTTCAGCAAATGTTGCGTCAATTAAAGCTAGACCGATATTCTTTTTAGATGTAGGTGATTGCGTACCGGTAGTAACAAAACCAATTTGAACTCCATCTTTGTATACTGGATAACCAGTACGTGGAATTCCTTTATCAATCATTTCGATCCCAATACTCTTTCTCGGAACACCATTTTCTTTTTGTTCTACCAATACTGACTTCCCATTAAAATCCTGCTCTTTATTCAGTTTCACTACGAATCCAAGCCCTGCTTCTAATGGCGTAATATCTTTAGATAATTCTTGGCCATATAATGGTAGGCAAGCTTCAAAGCGTAATGTGTCTCGAGCTCCAAGCCCACATGGAAGTAATCCTTCATCTTTACCTGCCTCTAGTATGCTGCTCCATAAATCTGTTAGATCATTACTAGATGCATAGATTTCAAAACCATCTTCTCCCGTATAACCAGTTCTTGATACGATTACTTCTTTGCCAGCGACTTCTACTTTATCTTTAAAGCGGAAAAATTTAATTTCTGCTAAATCCTGTGTCGTTAACTTTTGAAGAATTTCTTGTGCCTTTGGACCTTGCAAAGCTAATAGTCCATAGTCATTGGAGCTATTATTTAACTCAACATCTTCTATAAGATTTTCTTTCATCCACTCAAAATCTTTTTCTATATTACCAGCATTCACAACCAATAAATAATGCTGATCCTCTAGCTTATAAACCAATAGGTCGTCAACAATTCCGCCGTCTTTATAACACATGACATTATACTGTGCTTGACCATTAACTAATTTAGAAATGTCATTGGTAACTAAACCTTGTATGTAGTTTTCACTTTGTGGCCCACTTACGAAAATTTCTCCCATATGGGAAACATCAAACAATCCAGCCTTCGTACGAACAGCTTCGTGCTCTTCCTTAATACTTGAAAACTGAACAGGTAATTCCCAGCCACCAAAATCGATTGTTTTTCCTCCATGCGATGAATAGACATCATACAACGGCGTTCGTTTTAACTGTTCTGACAATTTAAATTCCTCCTTTAAATAGGTAGAAAAAGCATAGGGCATTAAAGGTACATGGTTTAAAAATCACAAAAAGGACAGAAAACCCCCTTTAACTTAACAAGGGTTCTCTGTCCTGGCACCTGAAAGTTTACCATAAGTTGGCTTTCCCCTTTGGTGGCTTTCCACTTAACTTTGAAAGCACTCTCCAGAGTTGCGTCCTATACGAGTCCATTTGCCTGAGAGATTCATAAATAATTACTTGCTCCTTCGGCGACGCAGTGATGCGTTCTCTCCCCGTATAATCATCCGCTAAATATAGAAATATCACTAGCTTTGTCTATATCCTAACATTGAACATAAGAGAGCGCAATCATTTTTACAAAAACTATCTAAAGACGAACGAATATTTAAAGAAATTGATAAATCATTCGCCTTTGAGTCGATTTACTTGAAATCCTGCGTATTCTGTTATTTGTCGAATATGCCTGTTTTCGGTTCTAATAGTAATATGAGCAGCCTTTTTGTAGCTTCTTCTCCGCGTATTATAAAGTTGCTGTAATTCTTCCTTCGTACTCCTTTGAACGATTGGCCTATTTTTATCCGTTTTTATACGCATCCAAATATCTTCGAATGTTGCGTCTAAAAATAAAACTAGTCCATTATTTCTCATAATTTTAATATTCCGTTCAAGTGTGGCTACACCACCACCCGTAGAAATAATACAAGATTCATTTCGAAAGGTTTGCAAAAACTCCGTCTCTAATTTCCTAAAATATGCCTCACCGTGCTGCTCAAATATTTCAGGTATCGACATTTTCTGTTTTTTGACAATTTCTTTATCCATATCATAGTAAGGCATTTTTAAATGGTAGCTCAGCCTTCTTCCGACAGCGCTCTTACCGCTCCCCATAAAGCCTACTAAATAGATCTTGTACATTTTTCATCAACTCACTACATACCAGGATTATTTTCTTGATCAATAAAAATACTCATTTTATTGATAGTATCACTAATATGACGGATTTCCAACAAATCATACGTTCGATATTTAGATTGGTATGCGGCAGTAATGGTGAGAATGGAAAAACAGACAATGGAAAGTAGGATGGTGGAAGCTAGTAGCAAAGCACCTTTTTGCTCATTTAGAATACGTAACATACATGGTGTGCTCCTTCTGTTGACCATTAAAAAAAGTGACGAAGAATGTAATATTTTGTCCTTCCATACTAACTTTAAGTGCTTGTACATTTAAGAGGAGAGGCTCGTTCCCCAATCTATTCTTTTGTTTTCGAATTACGTTTGATGCGTATTCTACATCAAACTCTTCCCCTTCTTTTATAAAACGGATTCCTGGCTGGCTTTTTTGGACCATGATACTGTCTACATTATTTAGGTAAGCTTCCACGTATTGTATGAATAAACCCCATTCCACTTCTTGTGGATCCGTCACCTTTTTTTCAGTCGTATATAACGACCACATTATTAGCACCATTATTTGAGCAAAGATAATAAATACCGATAGTTGTAAAATACCATCGATAAAAGTATAACCATTTTGCTTTCTTAATTTACCGATGAGATCTCTATACAGTTATTCATCTCTCCTCTCACACCTTCATATTCTACACAAACCTGTTGTTCATCAATTTGAAAGTTAAACGTTACACTTTCTATAGTAAGAGATCCGTTTTTTATATTTTCTGTCACGAATAATTTAGCTGCTTCATTCATGACGATCGCCGAGTGGTATTTTCTCTTTTTGTCTTCAAGCTTCACATTCATATTTGTGAGTAAAGGTAGAAGTATTGTAGCAATCATAAAAGTAATAAATAAAGTTAATATGGTCTCTGCCCAAGAGAATCCCTTATTGTTCATACGCTAATTTACCAGTACCAATATGCACAGTAACTAGTTTCGTTTCTTTTGAAGTCAAGAAAGCAAAGCTCCCAAAATTTCTAACCATACCACTTGGCAGAAAAATAACTTCCTTTAATTTACTGTCCTCCGATAAACTAATATGTGAAGGCAGCCTATTTTCAAATAAAGTTATATTCGAGTTTGTCGTGGAATAGCTTGTTCCTTTGTTTCCAAATTTTAAAACGATATATTGCTCCTGACTTAACGCCAGAGCTTGCGCTCGTTGCACATCTAACTGAAATTGGCGAAAAAATCTTTTTTCCTCTAGCTCGATTACTTTATTAGACGTTCCATAAATAACCGCAGAGCTAATTACCATAACAATCATTAGCATTAATGTAGTCTCGATCAAAGTAAATCCAGCTTGTTTTTTAATTTCCTCCATTAGCTACTTCCTTAATAATCACTTTTCCATTTTCAATATCAATTTCATCCCCGTTAGGACAACTTTTATTATTTGCTCCCAAATATTCATCTACAGTTAAATCTGAAAGTAAAGGAGTTTTATTATTATCTATCTTATAGGCTTGCACTTGTCCTTCAACCATTTTAATGTAGGCTGCACAGCCCTTCTTATCAATATTTGCTGAATGCTTTGTGACATTTGGAATCGAGATTAATATTAGTACAGATATAATTAGCAGTACAATCATCATTTCAATTAAAGTAAAACCTCTATTAGATTTTAATAAGTTTTTCATTTGATTAGCTCCTTTAAATTATATTAATCATTTCATATACTGGTAGTAAGATTGCCAAATAAGCACCCACTATAAAAACTGCAAGTATTAAGAACATCAAAGGTTGAATAATACTTAAGTAACGGGATAGTTTTTCCTCTACGCGCTTGTTTATAAAGTCACTATAAAGTGTAAGTTCTTTGCCTAGGTAGCCATTATTTTCTCCATGAACAATAAATTGATGAAAATCATCAGTAAAACAATCCACTAGTATGACACCTTCTGAAAATGAGGAGCCATAAATTACTTTTTCGTTCATTTGAAATACAATGTACTGCAGTATTTTATTTTCTTTTTGGTGGATTAAAGCAGTAAAGGATTCTTGAAGAGACATACCACTCTCTAGAAGTACCCCTATCTCCCTAGAGAATATTCTGGTCACTAGTAAACGAAACCAACTATTCAAAATGGGAGTTCGTTTAAAGAATATAATTTTAATCTCCATACTTTTCCTTCTAAGCAGGAGCCATAGAACTAGACAGAGTAATATCATAGAGAAGAGAGAAACTATAAAGATGTTAGGAAGGTTTAGTAGGGTATTGGTTAATGCTAGGGAACTGTCAGATTGGGCGGAGTTTTTAGAAAGCAAGGTTTCCATATTGGGAATAAAGTAAATTCGAAAAACAGAGAACAACAAAAATATTATGACAAACAAAAATAAGGGATATAACAAGAGGTTTTTCAAACGTTTTCTTGCTTGTTCATTGAAAGCAGAGTTAACAGCTAAAACTTCTGTTGTCTCTGCTAAATGTCCATGCTGGGATGCCAAATAAATAGGAAGAAGTAAACGATTAGGAAAACCCAGCACCCTAAATACTTCTATTACACCAAGCCCTCTTTTTTGTATGTCCGTCACTTTCGTTTGTACCACATGTATGTTCTTCACATGAAATGGTAATAACATAGTAATCGCTTCATGAAATGTATATCCCTCATTAAGCAACTCACTTAACCTTTTCAAAAAAGAGGCATGCATAGAAGCGTGTATGGTTTCATCCTTCTTACGGAGATAATCTTTAATTGATTTTAATAACACCTTCCCTGATTCCCCTTTCTATTTGGTACGAAAGAGTTAAGGGAACTGGAACCTTGAAAGTATTTCCTTCACTTATCGAGAGTAAGGCACCCTCTAAAACATCATCTGCAATAATTTCATATATGGCAGATAGTTCTGGACTTTTTGTTTTTACTACACTTACCAATCTTTGAGTGACAACACCGGTTACCGTTTGTTTTAATTCATCAATACTAATACCAAGATCCATTAGTCTATATAAAGCACCTAATCCGTCCTTGGCATGAATCGTGGATACTACTAAGTGGCCCGTTAAAGAAGCCTGTATTGCCGCTTTAGCCGTATCCTCATCTCTTATCTCTCCAATCATAATAACGTCTGGCGAGTGCCTTAAGATGGCTTTTAGCCCTTTGGCATACGTAACACCTGAACGCTCATTCACTTGAATTTGAAGTAGATATGATTGGCTATTTTCAACAGGGTCCTCTAAAGAAATGACATGCCGGTTCATATTTTCTGCACAGTATTTTGTCAATGAATACATAGATGTAGACTTACCTGAGCCAGTTGGTCCAACAAATAGAATCATTCCTTGTCGTTGGTTAGCAAGCTCTACGATTTTGTCTGATGCTCCTCTAAATAAGGAAAGCGAGTGGATAATTTTTGCATTGTCGTGCTGTTGAAGTCGAATGACTAAGCTTTCCTTTCCATACACAGATGGTAAGGTAGAAACTCGAAACGAAAATTTTTGTGAGTTAAACATATGTTGGAAGGAACCGCTTTGTGGTTTTCGTTTTTCGCTGATATCAAGAGAGGATAAAAACTTGAAGTATGATATGATTCTAATCCCGAGATTTAATGGCAGCTGACCCGCCTCGAACATTTGGGATGTCTTCTTGAAATAATAGATGTAATTTTCTTCATTGGGAATCATGTGAAGATCAGAAGCTCCAAATTGATGTGCCTTCTTTAATAGTTGGAAGCATCTTTGTTCCACTACATTTTCTTCTTGCTGCATTTAGTCGTCCTTTCCCCAGTCACAAGCTTGGCCGCACGAAGCTTATAAAACATAGTATACTTCCTATTTCTAAATAAATAAAGTGATTTTTCACAATTTTTGTTTATTAGATAATATCGTTTGTCATTCTTAAATTCTCCCTTATAATAAAATTAATGGAAGGTGGGATATACTTGTCCAATACATTAAAACTAACAGGTACCCTGGCAGATGAGACTAGATACTCAATCTATCAATATATTATAAAAGAAAATAAGGAAGTAAATGTACAGCAAATTGCCCAACATTTTGGTATTCATCCAAATGTGGCTAGACTACATCTTACAAAACTTAACGAAGCGAAGCTACTGACTTCGAAATTCGTTAAAAACGAAAAAGGTGGTCGGCCAGCAAGAGTTTATGTTGTTGCTGAAGAACCAATACATTTAAGTTTTCCTAAACAAGAAAATCATTTACTGCTTGAATGGCTATTGGAATTAGTGGATACAATGGGTGAGGAAGCGCTTGAAAAAGCTAAGGATATCGCTTATCAAAATGGACAAAAAGTGGTTAATCATACACTAATGGATAGCATGTCCTTTGAAGAGAGACTGGATATTTTAAAGGAAACTGCCCACTCTATAGGTTATATCCCTACTATCATGGAAAAGAACAATAAAAAAGTTATCACTTTTTCTATATTCAATTGTCCTTATAAAGATTTTTTAAATAAATACCCACAATTTATATGCTTATTACATGAATCCTTTCTAAAAGGTCAGTTTGACAAGTTATTCCCAGAGAATTCATTCATCCAGTTAGAAAGCAAGCAAAATCACTGTATTAATTGCGTATATCACGTCGAAGTTCTATAATGAATTGAAGATGTATCTTAATTGTGACAAACTTATGTTATTCATATGTAGATATTTAATAATCAGTTTACATGTAAGAACACTTTCATTTATAATGAATAGGAGAATTATTTGTATTCTTTGCAAAAGGAGGGACTACAATTGGGCAATATGTATAAAGTAATGGCATTCTGGACAGGGATTTTTGCAGTTATGTTTTATTTAGGTGATATGACAGAAGCGTCTTTACTATTTTTAGCAAATACGGGGTTATTCCTTCTTTTAGGGTTCTTAAACCTATCTGAGCGTATGTATATGTACATCTTCGGGGCTTACTTAATGTTCTTCTTCGCTGGTTTTACATACTACACTACATTCATACATGTACCAGGTGGACATTAATAAAGTCCAAAGCAGCTTCCACATATAATGGAGGCTGCTTTTTATTTGGTCTTTATTAAAACCCATTCAAAAATGGATTGCTGTCCATTTCTGCTTGAACAGTTGATGCTGGGCCATGCCCAGGATATATTACAGTTTCTACAGGAAGTGTTAATAGCTTTGTGTGTATCGACTTTAACAGCTGCTTCTCGTTACCACCAGGTAGATCTGTACGACCTATACTGTTTTGGAATAACGTATCTCCAACTATTGCAAAGCCATCTGATTCAAAGTAATAGGTTATGCTGCCTGGAGAATGTCCTGGTGTGTGAGAGATGGTAAATTCAAAATCACCAATACTCATCTTTTCTTCATGGTTTAACATTACGTCGGCTTCTTTAGCAATAATATTTGGGATTTCTGCATATTTAGCAGAACCATTCTTCTCCGCATTAGTTAACCATGTCTTTTCTGTAGGATGTATATAGACTGGAATATGATATGCATCTCTTACGTCATCTACAGCCCCAATATGATCAAAGTGAGCATGGGTCAGCAGTATGGCAATTGGTTTTAAATGTAGCCTGTTTAGCTCCTTAATTAACTGCTCTCCGTTGCCTCCTGGATCAAAAATTAGGCATTCTTTTTTAGCATTGGAAATGACGTAGCAATTCGTTTGTATAAAACCTAATGGATATGTACGTATATTTAACATAATTTCACCTCTTCTCTATATTAAACGATTTGTTTACCTTTGTTCAATCTTTCGCCACTTTTATTACTCGACAAAAGAACAGATAACAATTACAATAGAAGAGGAATATGCAATCGCGACATTTATTTTATATGTCGGAAGGAGTGTCTTTCATGAACTTATTAATAGTTATTTTTGGTCTTGTTACAGTGCTAGCTATTATAGGCACTTACCAAGCAATCAAAGAAAAAAATTTACTAAGTGTTTTATTTAACTTTGGTACATTTGCAGTTTTTGGTTTCTTTACAGTTATGACAGTAATCAACCAAGGCTTTCCACCAAGCTTACACTAAAACATACAGAAAAAGCTGCTATACAAATGTATAGCAGCTTTTTCTATTCCAATATATTTAACCATTTACCTTCTTTTAAGGTATTTAAGTTAATCCATTGCTCTTTCTCATATCCACCAAGACAAATCATACCGTTTGGCGAGCAGTCAATAGGTCGTTCTATTATTTCCCCATATTGTTTTTCCCCTTCTATGGAGTACATACCTATTGTACTTTTTTCGTTTGTTTCATCCTTATTTCCCTTTTCTTTCGCTTGGAAGGCAATAAAGCTATTTGGATAGATTATGGATATGGTAGGTATAACCCACTCGGAGTAATTACTTACGGCTGGAGATACCCAGTCAAAGCTCTTTCCACTACTTTTGTTCACTAAGTGATACTTAAATTGCATGTTTTCTTCATCTATTTGAATATAGACTAGAGAATCCCCTAAGTTTTGTACATCTATAATATTACTCCACTCCGTAGCCTTAATGGAATGATCAGCTATAGAATACTGTTTTAGATTACTTCCATCTAAACTAGTTTCACTCCAATCGAATACCATTAAATTCTCGCTGTCCAACCACTTTACAAATGGATTCTCTACATCAATCGCTTCCATTTCTTGCGTATGTCCATTGTAAACTACGCTGTTATAACTCCAATCTTCATAAAAAGCAGTGAAAGCAATTAAATTTGGATCTGTTGGATGCCAATCCATGTACAGTTCAGCAGATTCAAAATACAAGCTTTGCTCCACTACACCGTTCATATGTATTAATTGCACCTCAGCTGAGGAGGAATTGATAGAAGTATGTAAAACTATCATTTCTTTGCTCGGATGAATCATTCCTTGAATCACTGGTGTATTAGTTCTATAAATCTCTTTCCATTCTTCTTTAGTGACCGAGTAAGATTTTAAAATCCACTCTCCTTTGTCGACCAATATAAGTAAGATTTCATCATCAGATAACCAACCAATAACACTATGAAATTTGTTACGTTCTAAATGAATAGATGGGATATTATTTGTGATATCATTTTCATTTGCAGATGTGGGCTGCTCGGAGATATCGTCAGGGGGAACTTCTGGTGACTTCTCTGTTTCTGTGCAGGCCTGTAAAAACATTATACAAAATATAAATAATAAAGCTTTTTTCAACATTCTCCCCCCTTCATCCTATACACATTAGACGATTCAAACTACATTTTGTTTCAAAAAAAACTAAACATCTTATATTTTATTCTCTAACTTTTTCTAATGAGCTAATTCAATAAAATAATACTCGTTATTTTATAGGATAACATAAAAAGTCACACCACTTTACATTATCTAGATAATTTTTAGCTTTAAATTTTGAAAAGGACATAATAAAATCAAGACTTTTCTAACTGCTTAAGATTTAACTAAAAGACGCCAGTAATTTTTATGAAGTTTATTTATCAGCTAAAAAAGCACAGACTTTTTAGTCTGTGCTTTTAAGAAATTATTCAGTTGAATCCTTCGTTTCATCAATTAAAAGATTACCTGTCTTTAAATCATAGAATCGTAGCAAATCTCCATTGATAATTTTATCGGAATAGCCTAGTGCCTGTGTTGCTCGATCAACATATGGTTGACAGTTTTCCATCTCGACCTCTAGACCTGTTCCATTCTCATAACATGTGTTTGCAGTGTATAAATAATCTTCTGTAACAAAACCACCATTACGGAAAATAACAAATTCCTCGTGATCCTCAGAGAAAATATCTGCACCTAATTGCATATCCTTATTCGTTTCTAAACCTAATAAGTGTAAAATTGTTGGACGTAAGTCAATTTGACCGGAAATATCCGTAATTTCTTTCCCAGCATCACTATTTGGGATATGAACGAACATAGGAACGCTTTGTAACTTAGCAGACTCATAAGGCGTGATTTCTTTTCCTAAATACTTAGACATTGCAGCATTATGATTTTCAGAAATACCATAATGGTCTCCATACATCACAATAATAGAATTATCATATAATCCTTTTTCTTTTAATTCATCAAAGAATACTTTTAATGATTCATCCATGTAACGAACGGATTGGAAGTATCTATTTAATGTTCCAGAATTAGAATCATATTCAGGTATTAACATATCTTCTTCATCCAATGTAAATGGATGGTGATTCGTCAACGTGATTAAACGTGAATAAAAAGGCTCAGGCATTTCTGTCATTAAATCTACAGATTGCTCTAGGAATGGAATATCCTTTAGTCCCCAGTTTACTGAGTTTTCATCATTTACATCATAACTCATTACATCATAAAACTTTTGAATATTAAGCGACTGGTACATCATATCTCGGTTCCAAAAGCTTTTCTTGTTAGAGTGCATGACGTTCGTAAAGTAACCTTCCTCATTTAAACGTTCTGCCATTGAGTGGTATGTGTTTTCTCCGTGTGTAAAGAATACCGCACCGCCACCTAAAGGATAAAGAGAATTTTCTATAAGAAACTCTGAATCAGATGTTTTCCCTAATCCTGTTTGATGATAGAAATTTGAAAAATAAAATGTATCTTTATCGTTCGTTAGACTGTTTAAGAATGGTGTTACTTCATGCCCGTTCATTTCGTTATTTAAAACAAACGACTGTAAAGATTCCATAGAAACAACAATTAGGTTTCTGTCTTTAGCTAAGCCAAACATTTCCTCATTCGGATCTGCTTGATTTGAGCGTACATAGTTATTTACTTCGACTAACTCACTTCCATCTGCAAGTGCACGTTGAGCATGGGACTTGGATTGAATATAAATGTCGTATAAATGGTAATTGTATGAGCCAAGATTTTTAACAAGCATCTCTCTGTCAAAACTTCTTGTTAGAAGCTGAGGTCTCTCAATTTCAGAAAGTCCTAAATTTAAAAATAATATAGCAGCAGAAAGCACAAAATATGCTCTTCTTGTTGCTGGTTTAATACTCGTACCTTTTTCTCTAGTTTTTAACCATTTCATCGCGATTAAAATAATCGCAATATCGGTGAAATAGAAAATATCAGTAAGGAAGATACTTGCTGCTGCAGAAGAACCTAAATCTCCAAAATTACTTGTTTGAAACAAGACTGGAATGGTTATGAAATCCGTGAAAAAGCGATAAAATACAGCATTTGCATAAAGCACTATGGAAAGTATCACACTAGTAATTACTATATGTCTATTTCGAGCCTTATTGGTTTTATAAAATAAAGAAATTCCATAGATCAGGAGCAAAAAGCTCAATGGGTTAATAAATAAAATAAATTGTTGCATCATATTCTCGATTTTCATATCAAAGCTCGTGTGGTACACAATATACGTTTTTATCCAAGTTGCCACAATTGCAATTACAAGAATAGAATGTTTGGGCCAGTTATTTTTCAATGCCTACATCCTCCTTATTTACTCCTTATGCGAGTAAAGTAACAGTGTATATATTAATCCTTTATTGACAATAAATCAATATCAATGAATTGGGATATTCATATAAAATTTTACAATCCCTTTTTTATATACCCTTTATTAGACGTTCTCAAACCCGAAAAGTTTCATTTCTTTCGTAATATAGCTTTTTAGTCTTATGCCAGCTTATTATTTACTAGTCATAAAGTTTTAATGATTCTACTTTTTTCTTGTCTAAGTAATAATACAGCCTGTTGAAAATCCTGAGGCTGGATCATCTGCAAAGTATATAATTCTTTTATTTCCTCTTCCATTATTTCAAGATCTGCTACTCGATCCTTCGTATATACATAAATTCCAAAACGTTTTAATAGCTGCATCACATCATATACAGACTTCAATTACAATCATCCTTTTTTCGATATTCATAACATGGTATGGTTGCACTCTCAGTTATTATGCGGTCAACCGGTAGATCGAACTGTTCACGTACTACTTCATTATTAACCTGCATATCAAAAGCCAAGGACATTGTTACGCCAAGGTAAGTAGATAAGAATCGATCATAATATCCACCACCGTACCCGATCCGATAACCTGACTTATTATACACAATACCAGGGACAATTAACAACTCAATTGCATCCGAACTAATAGCCCTCGTAATATTTGGATTTGGCTCCCTTAGATTCATGTAGACCGTTTCAAGCTGATCGTAGCTTTCTATGTGATAAAAAGTCATCGCTCGACTTTTGGGAGAACATTTTGGTACAACTACTGTCTTCCCCATACTCCAAAGTTCCTTAATGAGTCCCTCCGTATCTACCTCTGGAAAAGAAGATATCGTAAGGCCAATCGTTTGAAAATTTAAGGTAGAAATTTCTTGTAAAAAATTTATTTTTATTTGCTCGGAATATAATATGTATGAATCATAATCTAATCTAGATAAATTCTCCTGCATTTTTTTTCTTATTAATTGTTTGGACATATTTTTACCCCCAATATTAGATTAGCTAAAGAAAAAAACCAAAACCATTAAAGGTTTTGGTTTAGGTTATTATTTAGTTTCTCTATGAAGAGTCATTTTCTTTTCACGAGAGCAATATTTTTTAAGTTCAAGACGTTCTGGATTGTTACGCTTGTTTTTCTTAGAAATATAGTTGCGCTCTCCGCAATCTGTACAAGCTAATGTAATATTAACGCGCATGGTTGTCCCTCCCACTCTTTGCCAGGATTAAATATAAAACTTGAGCATGATTTATACGACTAACCAATTATAGCACACAATTGAAGAAAATCTACAATATTATAGAAGATTTTGTTTAAAGTTTTTTCCATTATGGTAGTATAGATAGAAGATATTTAAATTTTGAGGTGAAAAAAAGTGGACTTATCATTTATAATTATGGCTCTCGGGGTACTTTTAATCGCAATTTCTTTCTTTGTTAAGGACACTTCTAAAAAAGTGGAAGCAGAAGTAGAGGATCTTTCTTTTACTGTCTACCAGGAAACAAGTGCTCTTAAACGGCGAATGAAGGTTATTGAAGAAGAATTATTGATTGAACCTATCCATGCTACCCCTAAAAAAAGTCAAACCGTGGTAAAACCAATTGTACATGAAATAATAAGAAATCAAGTACTGGAATTACATAAGCAAGGATACTCCTTAAAGGAAATTAGCACTCGCTCCTCTCTTTCTGTAGAGGAAGTTAAATCAGTAATAGGCGGTTCTCAGGGATGAAAAAAACATCTATTCTTTTCTTAGGCATTGGCTTATTCCTTGCCGGCACCATGATTCAAATAGATCAAAGGTTTTTCCAAGAAGATATAACTTCGACTGGTGTTGTTACGAACCAAGCATATGAGCAATCTCAAAAAGAGTTATCGAGTGTCAAAGAGCAGCTTGCTCAACTCCAACTAAACTTGGAAAATGCACAAAAAGAGCAACCAAGTGAACCACATAAAGAAGAAAACAAACAACAAGCATCATCTCCGCCTGTTCAAGGCTTTACTTTATCCATCACTTCAGGCATGACATCCTCTGACATTAGTTCTTTATTAGAGGAAGCTGGAATCATTCAAAACCAAATGGATTTACACGATTATATAGTAGATCAAAATTTGGCAGGACGAATCCAAATAGGGAATTATGAAGTTAACTCTTCCATGACTATCAAACAAATTACAGAGTTGATCACTAACTAAACGGCGAGAATAAATACATCTAGAAAAGCTCCCTCCATTTTATCATTCGGTAAAATGGAGGGAGCTTTTTACACTTTTTAAAATATTGTTTTAGCTATATTCGTATGCTTTAATTGTTTAACTCATAATGTCTTCCTTTAAGTAAATATAAAAGACGCTCTGCCATGTTAGTTGCATGATCGGCAGACCTTTCGAGATATCGACAGACAAAGGATAGTTGTGTTACCTGACTCAATTGAGTGGGATCACTTACCCCTACTCCTAATAAAGTTTTAATTGTGTAGCCGTACATTTCATCGACCTCATCATCTAGCTTAGCGATTGCTTTAGCTTCTTCCATATCTTCTTTTATAAATGCTGTTAACGTTTGTTTTAACATAGCAATTGTTTTTACACGCATTTCATCTAACAAGTAAATGGGTGCAATATGTTCGTCTTTACCTATACGAATAGTTTCTTTTGCAATATTTACGGCATAGTCCCCTATACGCTCCATATCTGCAGCAATTTTCACTAAAACCATTAGCCTTCTTAAGTCTGTAGCCACTGGTTGCTGCTTTGCAATAAGTAAAATAACCCGATCATTAATTTCCTCTTCCATTCGGTTAATATGAACATCATTATTAATAATGGTTAATGCACCTTCAATATCATTTGCCAATAAATAATCCATTGCATGGTCAATTGTTTGTATAGCTGTGTTACTCATTTCAACCAATAGCTGCTGTACTTGTTTAAGCTCTTCATTAAATTTCTCTCTTCCTACCATAATGTTTTTCCCCTTTCGTTATCCAAAGCGGCCCGAAATATAATCCTCTGTGCGTATATCCTCCGGGGTTGAAAAAATAACATTTGTTTGGTCAAATTCAATTATTTCGCCATTTAAGAAAAAAGCAGTTTTATCTGAAATCCTTGCTGCCTGCTGCATATTGTGTGTAACAATTATAATGGAATAATCCTTCTTTAGCTCGGCCATTAACTCTTCTACTTTTAAAGTAGAGATTGGGTCAAGCGCTGAAGTCGGTTCATCCATCAGAATTACATCAGGTTCAATTGCCAGACAACGTGCTATACAAATCCTTTGCTGTTGCCCACCAGAAAGGCTATAGGCATTTGCATTTAAACGATCTTTTACCTCATCCCAAATAGCTGCTCCGCGTAGGCTATTCTCCACAATTTCATCTAGTATTTTCTTGTTCCTAATCCCATGTATCCTAGGACCATACGCTATATTGTCATATATCGATTTTGGAAAAGGGTTTGGTTTCTGAAACACCATACCTACCTTTGTTCTTAACTCCTCTACGGTATAGTCTGCTTTAAAAATACTTCTATTACGATAAGTTATTTCTCCAGAAATTTTTACTGTTGAGACTAATTCTACCATTCTGTTTAAAGTTTTAATATATGTAGATTTACCACAGCCTGATGGACCAATGATTGCAGTGACTTCGTTTTCATGTATTTGCAAATTTATATTTTTTAAAGCATGGTGTGCACCGTACCACAAATTTAAATCCTTTGTATCATATACGATGTTAGTTGAGCTGGAATCTTGGACAGTTCTTTTCTGTTTAGCATATACCATTGATGGGTCCTCCCTAGTATCGTTTTTGGAATTTGTTACGGATGAAAACTGCTATTGCATTCATAAACAGTAAGAAAATCATCAAAACTAATATTCCCGCAGCTGCAACATATTGAAAATCCACTTGTGGTCTTTTTGCCCAATCGTAAATTTGCATAGGAAGAGCTGTAAATTGGCTTAACGGTCCATCGGGTAGAAAATGTATAATAACTGGTACACCTATAACAACTAACGGAGCAGTTTCACCGACAGCTCGAGACAATGCTAAAATTGCACCAGTCAAAACCCCGGGAATAGCTGAAGGAAGCACTATTTTAATAATTGTTTGCCATTTGGTTGCTCCCATTCCATAAGAAGCTTCCCGAACCTCCGATGGAACAGAGCGTATAGCTTCTTGAGATGCCACAATAATTACCGGTAAGATTAACAAGCTCATAGTAAAGCCAGCTGCTAATACACTATTCCCTAATGCCAATGCACGCACAAAAATAGTTAATCCTAACAATCCAAAAACAACGGATGGAACTCCCGCTAGATTAGATATATTCATCCTTATAAAATCATTCCATCTATTTTTCTTTGCATATTCCTCTAAATATATTGCTGTTCCAACTCCTAATATTAAGGAAACTGGAGCGACAACTCCCATCAACCAAATAGATCCCACCAATGCCGCTTTAATACCTGCTTTTTCTGGAAATCTGGAACCATAGTTTTGAAAAAATTCAGGTGTAATGTAACCCGCACCTTGCGAAATAATTCGGTAGAATAAAATACCCAAAGCTAATAAAGCAAATAATGTAGTTAATAGAAAAATAAATTTAAACACCATATTTATCGTCAGCCTACTAGTCATCCTTTTCACTACCGTCTCATGTTCCACGTATCTCATTTAATATTCCTCCCGAAATCTTTTCGATATAACATGAGCAAGATAGTTCATGAACAACGTAAATAAGAATAATGTAAAACCTACTGCATAGATCGAATAGTAAATGGTGGTTCCATAACCGGCATCACCAGAAGACACTTGGACAATGTAGGCCGTCATTGTTTGAATAGATTCTGTTATATCCCAGTCAAACTTTGGTGTTGAACCCCCTGCCAAAGAAACGATCATAGTTTCGCCGATTGCTCTAGACATGGCAAGCACAATAGAAGCGATAACTCCGGAAACTGCAGCAGGTAAGACGATCTTTAAAGCTACTTCTAATTTCGTTGAGCCAATTGCTACTGCGCCTTCTCTAATGGAGTTTGGTACGGATGACATGGCATCCTCCGACAATGAAACAATCATTGGTAAAATCATTATACCAACGACAATTCCTGGACTCAAGGCATTAAATATTTTTAAATCAGGTATGATCTGTTGCAATAAAGGAGTGACAAAAGTTAATGCAAAAAAACCATACACAATAGTAGGAATACCTGCTAATACTTCTAAAATAGGCTTAATAATTCTTCTTGTTTTATCACTTGCATATTCACTTAAATAAATTGCTGAACCAATACCAAATGGGACTGCAACAATCCCAGCTATAAAAGCCACCTTCAATGTTCCTACTATTAATGGCAGAATCCCAAACAGCTGCTCTGTATTTGCAAATGGATACCATTCCGTTCCAAATAAGAATTCTGTAATCGAAATACGGGAAAAGAAAATAATTGTTTCTACTACTAACGTTATTATTATTCCAAAAGTCGTAAGGACAGAGACAGATGCAATAAGCATGAGGATATATGGAATAATCTTTTCAAATTTTTTAGAGTTACCTGCGCGAGATTTTACGATTAGTTCTTGAATGGAAGTGCTCTCGGTTAGTCTTTTTACCACAGAAAATCCCCCTTTTCCAACGAAAGAAATGAGCAGCAGCAAGCTACTCATAAATCTTCCACATATAAATCTCTATTACTTAAGTGCCTCTATGTCTGCAAGCCCTTTATTATAGTTTTCTTCAGGTAAACTAACATATCCAACCGCCTCTGCCATATCACCGGCATGTTCAATGGTAAATTTCATGAAATCATAGAAAGCTGGATTTTCTTTAATGGCACGATTGTTAGCGTAAACGAATAAGGGACGTGACAACGGTGAATAATCTCCAGATTCGATTGTTTCGTTTGTAGGTTCAACCCCGTTTACTTTAACTACCTTTAATGTCTCTTGGTTAGCTAGATAGTATGCATACCCAAAGAAACCAATCGCATTTTTGTCACCTTGTACTCCTTGCACAAGAACATTGTCATCTTCAGATAACGTTGCACTTTTAACCAAATCCGCTTCATCTAATATCACTTCATCAAAGTAGTCATATGTGCCAGAATCCGTGCCTGGGGAGTAGTATACAATCTCTTCCTCTGGCCACTCTGGGTTAATATCTGACCATTTTTTCTTTGTCCCATCTTCTATCCACATCTTTTGTAATTCTTCTATAGTTAAAGAATCTACCCAGTCATTTTCTTTATTTACTACTAGGGATAATCCGTCGTACGCAATTTGAAATTCTGAGAAGTCAATATTTGCTTCTGCTAGCTTTTGCTTTTCTTCTTCTTTAATAGGGCGTGATGCATTAGAAAAATCAGTGTCACCAGCTATAAACTTTTCAAAACCTCCACCTGTTCCTGACACTCCCACCGTAACCTGTACTTCGGACTGTTCAGCTGCATACTCCTCTACCACTGCTTCTAAGATAGGCGCCACCGTGCTTGATCCATCTCCAGAAACTTTCCCTTCCAAGACACCTTCTGCTTGGGGTTCACCCGCTTCTGATGAGCTAATATCGGATTCTGCCTCTGCTCCTTCTGTAGAATCTGATCCGCAGGCTCCCAGAACAAATGTCAATCCTGCCATAGTTGTTAATAAAAAGTATTTCCAGCTTTTCATCAGGTATTTCCCCCTAAAGTATATTTTCTGTCTTACAAGACTTACTTTAAAGTTTGTATATTGAGTGGGTATAAAGGAGATGTAAATAGTTTGTAAATTCAAACATTATAATGTTTACATCTATATTTTGGAAAGCCTATTGTTTGTAGATTTACTTTCTAACAATTCACAGATGAAAGGTTTCCTTCTTATAAAAAGTCACTGACCCAAAATACCACTTTGCTATCCTACAGCCTTCTGCTGAGCTTAGAGACTTCCTAGATCATGTTTTGTGAAATGTTTAAATAAAAAAAGTGAAATTGCACAGTCGCAATTTCACTTTTGATGTGGCAAGAGATTGAACTCTAGCCCTTATTTACTGTTCATCAGTTACATTTTTTTCTTCTCCTTCATCAATTTGGTCATTTGTGAATGCCGGTTTGATAGGAGGTGTTGCCGTAGATTCGTTATTTTCTAACGTACTTTTCTTTTTCTGTATATTAAAGTAAGTATCTACAACCTCACGAGCCATTACACTCGTATAATTTGTTTTATAAGAGGATTCAGTGAATGCATGAGGTACAACAATCGCATAAGCAATTTCTGGGTTATCATAAGGTGCAAAACCTACATGAGTTAAATTAACTGTTCTAACTGATTCTTTCATCGTGTCATCCTTATAGTATGACTGGGCCGTTCCTGTTTTACCTGCTGCTGTATAAGGTGCGTTACCAAAAGCTCTAGCACCTGTACCTTGCTTTCCAAAATAAACGCGTTGCATCCCTTTTCGAACATGATTGATCTCTTCCTGCGAATTATCTACCACATTTAAAACGGTCGGTTTAATTTCTTTTACTAACTTCCCTAGAGTGACACCATCCTCTGATGGCTCACGAATTTCTTTTACGACATGCGGTTTAATTCGTTTACCACCGTTAGCAATAGTCGCAGTATATTGAGCTAACTGTAATGGAGTGTACGTATCATACTGACCAATACTTAAATCTAGTAATTTACCTGACTCTGTTTTACCGATAACACCAGTAGATTCTCCTGGTAAGTCTATGCCAGTTGGGACACCTAAGCCAAACTGAGCATACCCATTACGCATCTTTAAAAATGCTTCTGCTCCAAAGCTGACCGGTTGATTCGCCTGGTATGTTTTGCCAGCCAAGGCGTATGCTATTTTAAACATATACACATTGGATGAACGTTCTAAAGCTGTTAAATCATTTAAACGAATTCTTGAGCCTCTATTAAATACAGAGCTTTTTGGCGCTGAACCCTTAATACGAATAGGCTCATCTACCATATACTCCCCTATACTAATCGCATTTTCTCTGTAAGCCGTTAGTACAGTCGCAGGCTTAACAGTAGACCCGAGCTCATAGCCAGTTTTAAATGATCCATAGGCATAGTCTTGTACAGCCCATTTACCATTCTCTTTTACCAGCCTTTTACCTACTAAAGATAAGACATCTCCCGTATATGGGTCTAATATAACTAAGAATGCACTGTTTAAATAATTTGTTCCTGCATTATTGTTTTTCATTTGAAGAAGCTGTCTTTCAATAATCCCTTCCATTTCGAGCTGAACCTGGCTATCAATCGTCAATACGAGCTCATTCCCTGGTTTTCCATCATAAATGGTACTTACATCAATCACTCGACCTTTACCGTCTGTTATATTTTTTACTACCGTTTTTTGTCCTTGTAGTATTTCTTCATATTGTTGTTCGATATAAGAGGTTCCTACTCGATCATTACGAGTGTAGTCTCTAGATAAGAAATAATTTAGTCGCTCATTTGGAAGTCCTTTTTTAGGAGAGGATACGCTTCCTAATACTGCTAAGGTTGAGTTTTTTACACGTCTCCAGTCAGTTGTCGTGTTTACCCCGGCCATATCTGGGTCTCCCAGTCTCTCGGAAACTCTAGCAAATTCCTCAGCTGTAACCTCTTTTATGTCTCCTTCTTCCTTGTTCATTTCGTCACCTTTAATAATTTGTGGTGATAAGGCATAGCCTGCAGCCATTTCTCGATAGATAGCAATAATTTCCTCTTCCTCGGGGGTAAAGGAATTGAGATGTTCTTCAGTAAGCTTACTTCTTTGTAAACGATCAACCGCCCTGTTCTTTTCACTCTTCGTTAACTCTTCATTAGATTCAATTTCGTTTCGTTCTTTATCTGTTATGAGTTTTTTAGCTTCTTCCGGATTCTCTCTTAACCAATAGTCTTGACGATCACTTTTTGTAATATTGTCTGTATCCTTCTCAATTAACTTACTCAATTTCTTTGCAGTTTCTAACATATCCTCGGATTTCGTTGTCTGCATTTTTGTATAAGTTATTACCTTTTGTGGTTTATTGTCGACTAGTATACGACCTTCACTATCATATAATCGTCCTCGTGGAACACTAGTATTTACAGAAGTCTCCTCGGTACTCTCTAGTTTACTAACGTACTCCTCACCTTTTACAATTTGAAGGTATCCTAGTCTGAGGATTAAGAGGGTAAATAAAATAAAAATAGAAAAGAAAAGAATGTTCATACGAAAAGTAATGTTTTTCCTTTGTTTTGCTTTTATACTTTGTGCACGTTTTTTTGAAATTTTTCGCATGATATCACCTACTTGTTAAATAATTTTCTTTACTTACTAGTGTAACATAAAAAGCACACACTTTTAGACGAAAAAGTGTGTGCTAAGTTTCTTTTTATTGACTTTTTATAATAATAATTATTTTGCTGAAGCGTAACGTTTTGAAACTTCATCCCAGTTTACAACATTCCAGAAAGAAGAAATGTAATCAGGACGACGGTTTTGGTAATTTAAGTAGTAAGCATGCTCCCAAACATCTAATCCTAATAATGGAGTTTTACCTTCCATGATAGGTGAATCTTGGTTTGCAGTCGAAGAAATTTCTAACTCTCCGTTTGATACAGATAACCAAGCCCAGCCAGAACCAAAACGAGTTGTTGCTGCTTTAGCAAACTCTTCTTTGAAAGCATCAAAGCTACCGAATTTTGCATCAATTGCTTGAGCTAAATCTCCAGTTGGAGTACCGCCACCATTTGGTGATAATAGTTGCCAGAATAATGAGTGGTTAGCGTGCCCACCACCATTGTTACGAACTGCTGTTTTAATGTCTTCTGGAAGAGCGTCGATATTAGCAATTAGTTCTTCTACTGATTTGTTTTCTAAATCAGCTTTACCAGCTACCGCATTGTTTAAGTTTGTTACATAAGTATTGTGGTGTTTCGTGTGATGAATGTTCATCGTTTCCTTGTCGATATGTGGTTCAAGTGCATCGTAAGCGTAAGGTAATTGTGGTAATTCGTATGCCATTATAGTTTCCTCCTAAAGAATAATATAGTAATTTTCTACCCATTTATTAGCGTATCAAAATATGATCAAACGTTCAATTAAAATAGCCTATTATTGTTCTCCTACTTTTGACTGAGTTATACAAAGAGAACAAATACCACTAGCATTACAGTTAATATTACCACTTTAGCAATGGAAGAAGTTAAGAACCCAATTAAAGATCCTATACCAGATTTAATCGCATGTTTTAATCCTTCTCTTGTCACGATTAGCTCAGCTATTACAGCACCAAGGAATGGTCCAATTATGATACCAGCGACAGGAATAACAAAAGGTCCAAACAACAAGCCTATTGTACTGCCCCAAACTCCGGCCTTCGTTCCACCAAATTTTTTAACACCAAGCGCATTGGCAGCCATATCCGCTCCAAACAAAAGAATGACAAATAATATTTGTATTGTCCAGAACAGCCAAGTCAATTCAGTAAAAGAAAAGAACAATCCATATAAAATATAACCAAGTAGCATGAATACTACTGAAGGAATAATAGGATAAAAAGTACCGATATAAGCTATTGCAAAACTTGCTATTATTAAAATCCAGCCAGTAACCTCTATCATGTGCGTCTCCCCAATACGGCTTCTGCCACATTACAAGCATGGTCTCCGATTCGCTCTAAGTTACTTAAAATGTCTACAAACATAATACCTGCTTGACCTGAACATTTACCTTCGTTTACTCGTAGAATGTGATTTTTTCTAAATTGTCTTTCCATTTTATCTATAACATTCTCTTGTTCTGCTACTTCTTGTGCTAATTTTACATCATTAGTATTCAGAGCTTCTATTGCTTTTTCTACTGTTTTTATCGTTAACTCAAACATCTCAGAAACATCATCTAATGCATCTGGAGTTAAAACTATTCGGTGGACTTCTTGGTATTCTATCAGTTCCAAAATGTTCTCAAAATGATCTCCAACTCTTTCAATGTCCCGAACGGTATCCATTAGCATATTATGTCGGCTAGAATCTTGATCCGACAATGGCTGCGAAGAGATTTTTACTAAGTAATCTGTAATTTTTTGATCTAAATTATTTAATGCGTCTTCAACTTGATAAGCCAAATCTGAATCACGCTTGTTCTTTGTTTTTAGATAAGCATATGTTTTCTCTAATCCTTGTATACTTAGAGCTCCCATACGTAAGATTTCCTCTTTAGCCTGTCCGATAGCGATGGATGGTGATTGTTCGATGAAGTTAACATCTAAATGTTTAGGCTTATATTCTATGGAAACATCGTCTCCAGGTATTAACTTAGTAACAAGATATGCCCAAGCCCCAATCAATGGAAATTGAATAATTGTATTTGCCACGTTAAAGGAACCGTGAGCAAAAGCTATTTGCATCTTGCTTTCTAAATCTAGTACTCCAGAGATCCACTCAATATAAAGAGTAAATGGAATTAACAAAATTAAGAAAATTACTGAACCAATGACATTAAATAGAACATGAGTTGCAGCTGCTCTCTTTGCAGCAACAGATGCACCTAAAGAAGCTAATATAGCTGTAATTGTAGTACCTATATTATCTCCAAAAAGTACTGGTAGGGCTCCTTGTAGAGAGAGTAAATTTTCTGAATATAGACCTTGCAATATAGCAACAGTTGCACTGGAGCTTTGTACTATTAACGTAAAAATTGTTCCTGCCAATAAACCAAGGAAGGAATGATCACTCATTGCGAGAGTGAAATCAGTGAATGCTTCTAACTCTCTTAAAGGCTTCATACCGCCACTCATTAGTTCAAGCCCGAGGAATAACCCACCAAATCCAAATATAACTTCCCCTACATTTTGTACAATATGTTTCTTAAAAAAGAAAATTAAGAACGCCCCTATTGCCATAATTGGAAGTGCATAGCCCCCAACATCAAAGCCTATGATAAACGCAGTTATTGTTGTTCCTATATTTGCTCCCATTATTACACCAATAGCCTGTCGCAATTTCATAAACCCTGCACTTACTAGACCTACTGTAATTACAGTTGTCCCAGAACTAGATTGAATTAATACAGTTACAATGATTCCGACTAAAACTCCCATAAAAGGGTTAGTAGTATAGCGATCTAAAATATCTCTTAGGCGATCTCCAGCCGATTTTTGTAAACCATCTCCCATATACTTAATGGAGAATAAGAATATCCCAAGTCCTCCAAAAAATTCAAACAACATCTGTTGCCATTCCAATTCCACGATGTCCTTCAACTCCTATTTCGACAAATTCATTCATTTTCTATTATCGTTAATTTGTTTAGCTTATGTAAACACTTACCCGCCATTCTTTACAATATCTTAACAAAGTAAAATTAAATTTACTTTGTTTAGTTCATTCTGATGATGATAATATAGAATAGAAAGGGTGAAATTTATGAATTTATTTCAGCTATTTAAAGCAAGCCTACATAGCCCTAAAAAAATTGCTGCATTTCGACTTATTCCAATCGGAAAGGTAATGCAATACGTGTTTATCTACGTATTTTTCATGACCGCAATCTCCTTTTTCGGATTTATAAACGGTATTTCAGAACAACAACAAAATGTAGAAGGACTAATCGAATACTTTTCTGATATTCAATGGTTAATCTATCCCTTTGCATTTCTATTTTTATTTGTTTTAAATACTATGTTTATATTTGTCCGTATTAGTATCTTTGCCTATTTAGGTACCCTAATACTTCTTCTTTTAAAACGACGTGGAGAATATCGACACCTTTGGAGAACTACGCTGTTTGCTAGTACGGTGCCTATGGTCATTTCTATTGTCATTGCAATCCTGCAATGGTCTAACGATTGGATTCAGCTAGGAATCTATGCTGTTACCTTTGTCTATTTATATATTTCTTTAAAATATTATCCAATAAAGAAATAGCATAATGTCCCCTCCTCCGACATAGAGTTGTTTAGGGGGGATTTTTTTTATGAAACTATTTATAGCAACCATTATACTTTTTATATCGTTTTATATTATTAAGGTAGATTTGTTTGAAGGAACAATCCCACTAGCTTATTCAAGTGAAGTCTTAATAGAAGAATGTATGGAATCTCCAGAATATATAGTTGCTGAGATTATGCCCGGAGAAACAATCTATTCGTTGTTTGCCATTTACCCAACTAGTGAAGAAATTTCTTTTACTAAACGATTAAATGATTTTTACGAGCTTAATCCACACTTAAAAAAGCAATCATTTCATGTTGGAGAAAAAGTACTTTTACCTGTTTATACATCACAATCAAACTGTAAAAAAGAAAATTAGAGGTTTCTTCCTTGTCAATTCGTTTGAAAGACTGATAAAATGGTGGATAGTGACGGCATAAAGCCTCAAGAAGGAGAGAATTTCATGAGTGAAATAATTCATCGTTCCAAAACTCGTCCTGTACGAGTTGGAAACTTAACTATAGGTGGCAGTAACGAACTTTTTATTCAAAGTATGACAACAACTAAAACACATGATGTGGAAGCAACCGTAGCTGAAATATTACGTTTAGAGGAAGCTGGTTGTCAGGTTGTTCGTGTAGCTTGTCCAGATGAACGTGCTGCTTATTCGATCGGCGAGATAAAAAAACGTATTAATATTCCATTAGTAGTGGACATCCATTTTGATTATAAATTAGCACTAATTGCAATCGAGCAAGGTGCTGATAAAATTCGTATTAACCCTGGTAACATCGGGCGTAAAGAAAAAGTAGAAGCTGTAGTTAATGCCGCTAAAGCAAAAGGTATTCCAATTCGTATTGGAGTAAATGCTGGTTCATTAGAGAAAAAAATCTTAGAGAAATATGGCTATCCTACTGCAGACGGTATGGTAGAAAGTGCTCTACACCATATTAAAATCCTAGAAGACTTGGATTTTCATGATATTATCGTTTCGATGAAGGCTTCTGATGTTAATCTTGCAATCGAAGCATATCGCAAGGCTTCTGAGGCATTTGATTATCCATTACACTTAGGGATTACTGAGTCCGGAACTTTGTTCGCTGGATCTATTAAGAGTGCTGCCGGCCTAGGAACACTCTTAGCCATGGGTATCGGAAACACATTACGTGTATCGTTAAGTGCAGACCCAGTGGAGGAAGTAAAAGTAGCTCGTGAGCTGCTAAAAGTATTTGGTCTTTCTTCTAATGCGGCTACATTAATTTCTTGCCCTACATGTGGACGTATTGAAATCGACTTAATTTCTATTGCAAATGAAGTGGAAGAGTATATCTCCCATATTAAAGCACCTATTAAAGTAGCAGTACTAGGCTGTGCAGTAAACGGTCCTGGAGAAGCTCGTGAAGCTGATATCGGAATTGCTGGTGCACGTGGCGAAGGTCTATTGTTCCGTAAAGGAAAAATAGTTCGCAAAGTGCCAGAGGAAACTATGGTAGATGAACTGAAGATTGAAATTGATAAAATCGCAGCTGAATATTTTGCGAAACAAGAGTTAGAAAAGCAACAAAAGGAAATTGAAGCTCAACAAGCTTAAGGAGAGATATAAATGACGAATGTACGTTTCGGCATTGATATAGATGGGACAGTAACTTGCCCTACTTCTTTGCTACCTCATATAAATGAAGCATTTAAATGCAACTTGCAATTAGAGGATATTAAAGAATATGACTTAACTAAAGCTTTTGAAGTAGACCAAAAGGAATTTTATGAATGGTTTAAATCCTCTGAGCCAGTCATTTACGCTACATCCCCTATCCAGGCTGATGCGAAAGCTGTTTTATCAGCATGGAAGGAAAAGTATGAGCTATACTTCATCTCAGCTCGTGGAGAAAACGTGATGGATGTAACGCTAAACTGGTTTAAAGAGCAAGAGCTCCTATATGACCATATCGAATTGATTGGTACGCATAACAAAATTGAAACTGCAAGAAAGCATGGGGTTCATGTATTTTTCGAAGACAAGCATGACAATGCTGTTGAAATAAATGAAGAACTAGATATACCTGTATTATTGTTCAATACCCCATATAACCAGCAGCCAGCTCCTAAGGGAGTCATTCGAGTGAATAACTGGATTGAGGCTAACAATTGGATTGAAAAGGAATTTTCGATGACAATTAAATAAAAAGTTGAAGGGGTAACCTGTTAAGGGTTACCTCCTTTTTTTAGATATAAACCAACTTCATGACTTTGCATAAGATCGCAGAATGTTAATGGCTACAAAAAGCAAAACATTAACCAAAACAAATGAAAAGAGGAATTGCGAATGGACATTATTATATTTGGAGCTAGCGGTGGAGTAGGTAAACATTTTACTAAATTGGCATTAGACAACGGTCATTCTGTCACTGCTTATATTCGTACACCTTCCAAGCTAGAGATTAATCACGAGAATCTAACTATTATTCAAGGAGATGCTTTTGACAAGCAAGCTGTCGAAGCGGCTATAAACGGAAAAGATGCCGTTGTTTCGTGTCTAGGCTCCACTACCGGGATGAAAAAATCAACGCAACTAGAGAATATGATGAAAAATGTAGTTGATGGAATGGTAGCAAATAATGTAAGCCGCATTGTTTATACTGCTTCGGCAGGTGTAGAAAATGAAATACCTGGATTAATGGGCAAGATGATGATGAAGATGCTTGGTAACGTGTTAGCCGATCATAAGAATGCGATTGAATATATCAAATCCAATAATTTAACGTATACGATTGTAAGACCTATGGGACTAACGGACAAAGCATTTACTGGGAATTATAAAGAGTCTGCTACAAGCGTTCCTAGTTCCGGAAAATCAATTTCAAGAGCAGATGTAGCTGATTTTATCTACAAGGCGTTAACTGACAGCTCGTATGAAAATACTTCTGTAGGAATAAGCAGCTAATTTATATTAGAGCGTAAGTATCATCTTTTTAAAGATTTGCACCGTTCACATAGCCTAATAAAAATGAGACCGGGACATAATTAGACAGTATATAAAAAACGAGAAATCGGCAACTTGATTTCTCATTTTTATTTTATAAAGTAAGGTAATTTCTTGAGAAATTACTCTATTGTTGTTTGAAATGCAGAAGGCGCTGCTGGGGGAACAAGCGAGCGCAAAAACCTAAACAGGAGCAATGCGACGAGGAGATTGAAGACGTGCCCCGCAGATAGTGACCTATAAAGGAAAACAACTGCAGGAATGCAAATAGAAGCCTTGAAAACTTTACTAGGTCGTAGAGTTTTCGAGGCTTTTTATGTGGAGGAAAGTTTTGTTCAGCACTATTCCTAATAGAATAAATTTTTAATGACACTCTGGACAGTTGCCGTAAATCTCAAACTTGTGATTTTCAATTTCATATCCAGGAATCGAATTTTGGAGAGTTTCCATCGGGCAATAATTTATTTCTTTAATGTTGCCACATTTCAAACAAATAAAATGATGGTGGTGATGGTCTACTTCACATTGCATGCGAAAATTCTTTTCGCCGGCAAGCTCTGTTTCTTCTAAAATACCAAGCTCAACAAAAGTACTAAGATTACGGTAAATAGTATCATAGCTCATGCCTGGATGCTCCTCCATCATGACGTCTAATATATCTCTAGCAGTAATATACTTGGTTGTTTTAGAAAAAATATCAAGAATTTGTTCTCGCTTGTCTGTTTTTTTAAAACCCTCTTTTTTAAGAATATCCCATGCTTTATCTATATTCACGTTGCCACCGCTCCCTTTCTACCCATCTTTTTAACAAAAATAGCTCCAAGTAAAATGACAATAGATGTAACTACAATGGTACCTCCCGGGGCTAAATCAAGGTAAAATGCACTTACTAATCCAATAAGGACAGCTAGCTCACCAAATACTACTGAAAGAATGAGCGCCTGTTTAAAGCTTTTTGACAATCTCATAGCAGCAGCTACAGGTAAGGTCATTAAAGAGGAAACAAGTAAGATCCCCACAATTCGCATAGAGGCAGCTATTACTAGAGCTGTGACGATCATGAATAGCATGTGAATCCACTTAGCAGGAAGACCAGATGCCTTTGCATACTCTTCATCAAAGGATAGTACAAATAGTTCTTTAAACAATAATCCTAAAAATAAGAAGACGACCACTGCTATACAAATAACTATCCAAAGATCCTGTCTACTAACCGCAGACACCGATCCAAATAAATAACTAAACAAGTCAGAGCTGAATCCTTCCGCTAAAGAGATAAATATTGCACCAAACCCTAAACCTGCTGACATAATTATTGGAATCGCTAATTCTTCATAATGTTTATATAAGCGACGAAGCCTCTCTATAAAAAGAGAACCAGTAACAGAAGCCACAATGCCTAAATATAATGGGTTTAGTAGCGCAAGTGCTCCTACAGATTGACTAAGATAAAGACTGCCTGCTATTCCGGCAAGGGTTACATGGCTCAGTGCATCAGCGATTAAGGATAATCTTCTGACAACAATAAACACACCTAATAATGGAGCAATAATTCCAATAATCAACCCGGAAGCAAATGCATTTTGTAAAAACTCATACTGAAAAATAGACTCTATCATGACTGTACCTCACCCTGGTGTTCTACTTTACGGACCGAATGACCGTACCACGATTCTAATTGTTCCTCGCTCATCGATTCCATATCTTTTTTAAAGCCGTGAAAATGAATTCTCTGATTTAGGCAAGCTACGTGGCTTATACTTGTTGATACTGCGTCCACATCATGTGTAACTAATACGATGGAAATGTTATGTTCACGATTTAAGTGTACTAACATATTATAAAATGAACGAACATTTTTACTATCAATTCCAACGGTAGGCTCGTCTAGTATTAACACTTTTGGATTACTAATCAAAGCCCTTGCGATAAATACGCGCTGTTGCTGGCCTCCAGAAAGCTCTCCAATATTTTTTTGAGCGAAGTCTTCCATTCCTACTGCTTTTAACGCTTGACGAACTTGTATTTTAACATCATCCGGAAAACGTTTAAACAGACCTATTTGTTTAACAACTCCACTTCTAACGACTTCACTTACGGTTGCTGGAAAGCCAGAATTGAACGAATTGGACTTTTGGGAAACATATCCGATCCATTCTCTTTCCTTAAACTGATTAGCTGGCTTCCCAAAGAGAAGTACATTCCCGTTTGATGGCTTCAATAAGCCCAACATTATCTTTAATAAGGTTGATTTCCCAGAGCCATTGGGACCGATAATAGCTAGAAAATCGCCTTCCTTAATAACTAAATTTATATCGATTAAGGCTTGTGTTTGTTCATATTTGTATGAAATATTATGTAATTGAATTAATGGTAAGGCCAATTTTGTTTCCTCTATTCTAATTAAGAATGATTACGATTTACAAAATAAAAGTATAGAGGATAAATCGTATAGTGTAAATAAAAATGCTTGAAAGGATGTTCTAGTGGATATTGCTAAGTTTATTATTCAGCTACAAACCTGTTCAAAAAAAGAGTTTAAGAAAATACTCAAAGGGTTTGATGTGAAATTATCAGATAAAGAAATAGAGGGCGTCTACCCCTTACTGCAAGAAATATCTATTACTTGGTTGGTATTAGGTGTACCTAATGCTATTCAGCAAAAACTTATAAGCATTTTAGGAGAAAAACGTGCAATTGCTTTATACGAGCAATTGAAAGAAAAAGGCCCCTCTTCTTTTCAATGAAAAGAGAGGGTCCTAAATTGATTATATTTAAACAGTTAGTAGTTCTAATGCATTTGGGTCAAACGTTTTCGAGCGTAGCATCTCAATCTCCATTTTATATGGAGCTTTCTTTGATTTGGCATCCACACCAACGAAAGGAGTCTCTAAAATTTTAGGGATATTTATCAGCTGTGGATGATGCACTACATATTGCAATGCCTCAAAGCCAATTTCACCAAACCCTATGTTTTCATGACGATCTTTAGCTGCTCCACAAATATTTTTACTATCATTGATGTGTAGAACTTTTAATCGGTCAATTCCAACCAAATGATCAAAATTATTTAAGACGCCATCAAAATCGTTTACAACATCATATCCGGCATCATGGATATGACACGTATCCATACAAACCGACAAGCGATCATTATTTTTCACACCATCAAATATTTGTGCAAGCTCTTCAAAAGTCTTACCACATTCAGAGCCTTTTCCCGCCATTGTTTCTAAAGCAATTTGGACAGGATAATCAGAGCTTAAAACTTCGTTTAAGCCTTCGATAATCTTTTGAATGCCAGCATCAGCTCCAGCTCCAACATGTGCACCAGGATGCAATACGATTTGTGTAGCTCCTATAGCTGCAGTGCGCTCTACCTCTTTTTGTAGAAAGTCTACACCTAAAGCAAACGTTTCTGGCTTCGTTGTATTACCCAAATTAATAATATAAGGTGCATGAACGACAATATTATTTATGCCGTTTTCCTTCATGTGCACAACGCCAGCTTCAATGTTTAACTCATCTATTGGTTTTCTGCGCGTATTCTGTGGTGCACCCGTATAAATCATAAATGTATTGGCACCATACGACGCCGCCTCTTTACTAGAAGCTAGCAACATTTCTTTTCCACTCATGGAAACATGTGATCCTAGTAGCATGGAAGTTCCCCCTTATTTCTTACGGTTTTTGATGCGACGTTCTCTTTTCTTAACTTTATCCATTTCCCATTTCATGTTTCGTTTATATCCTGGTTTAACCTTTTTAGGCTTTCTAACCAACGCTTTTGCTTTTGCATCTATCTCATTTTCGACTTTAGTTCTATTATTTCTAGCATGTCTCTCTTTCAATTCAGACCATTCGCCATTACTTACATCTTTATGCTCAAATGTAATACCCATCTTTTCAATACGATTTAAAGCATCTTCATCAGATGGTTCAAATAAGGTAATAGCTGTTCCAGTTAGTCCTGCGCGGGCAGTTCTACCAACTCGGTGAATGAAAAATTCAAGGTCATCGGGTATTTCGTAATTAATGACATGGCTTACTCCTGGAATATCGATTCCACGAGCTGCTAAGTCAGTAGCCACAATGTATTGATATTCTAATTCGTGTATTTGCTTCATCACTCGTTTACGATCACGTGGAGAAACATCTCCGTGAACAACGCCAACTTTTATGCCGTTTCCTTGTAAATAGTGTGCTACTTCATCCGCATTCTGTTTCGTATTAGCAAAGATAATCGCTAAATAAGGATTAATACCTTCAATAACGTCTAATAATCTTTTTTTACGAGACTTACTACGTACAGGGACAACAGTAAAGTCGATTCCATCAGCGACCGGACGTTTGTCACCTATTTTAATATGCACAGGTGAATCCATATATTTCTTAAGGAATGGTTGTAGTTTTTCTGGTATGGTCGCAGAGAATACGAACATTTCTAATTCATCTGGCATTTTTGATGCAAACTGATCGATTTCATTGATAAAACCTAAATCAAATGCAAGATCGGCTTCATCCACCACTAATACTTTTGCGGTATGAACTAAAAGTGCCTGCTCAACTGTTAAATCACGAAGTCGACCTGGAGTACCAACGACTATTTGAGGCTGTGTCTTTAACTTTTCGATTGAACGAGCTTTGTCAGTTCCTCCGATAAATAGCTTAGTTTGGATTTCAGTACCTTCCACTAATTTGTTCAACTCTTTATATATTTGAGTTGCGAGCTCTCTAGTCGGAGAAGTAATTATTGCTTGAACTGCTTGCTTACTAGCATCAATTTTTTCAACAATTGGTATTAAGAAACTATGTGTTTTCCCAGTTCCTGTATGCGCTTGACCAATTGCACTTTTACCTTTCAAGACTAATGGAATCATTTCTTTTTGGATTGGTGTTGGTTCTTGGAAGCCTAATTTATTTATAGCTTCTAGTAAAAACGGTTGAAAATTATAATCTGTATATTTGGACATTTTAGTCCCTCCCTATCATACCTATATTGTAACATGATTTGTACATAAAACCGATAATTTGCATAGAATAGAATAGTCTGTTTGTTCGAAAGGAGATGAGAAATAAATTGCGCTATGAATCATTTTATCCATTTGCTCAGAGAAGAAATAATTTCTCTAATTTTGGCAATCCAAATTCTTTCCAAAACACGCCCCCTCCTCCACCCAATTTCAATCAAGCACCAAGTGGGCAAGCGAGTGGGCCAATTTCAAATTTTATAAGACAATTCCAAGGCAATGGTGGTTCTGCAGATCCTGTTCCTACTCCGCCAATTGGTGGATTTAACCAAGGAGGTCCACCGGTTCCGAATGATTTTGGTCAAGGTCCTCCACGTCCAGGAGGATTTAGTCCAGGAGGCCCGCCTAATTTCGGTCCTGGGCCGCAAGGGTTCGCTCAAGGTGCTGCTACAGCAGGTGCCGCAGCTACAGCGGGTGCGGCAGCAGCAAGTGCTGGAGGATTAAGCAGTAAAACCATGTCTTATTTGCAAACTGCTGATAAGTTTATAAATACTGCACAACAAATCACACCGATGGTTAAACAATGGGCTCCAATGCTTCAAAATGTACCTGCTCTTTTAAGACTTTACCGTGGATTCTCTGCAGCCCCTGCTGCAGGTGCCGCAGCTAGCGCAGCAACTACAGCGGCTACCGCGGCTACCGCTACTACAGCAGCTTCAGCGGCAGCTCCAGCTGTTGCCCGAGCAGCTAGTACCGTAGCATCTACTGGCGGTGTCTCTTTACCGCGAATTTTCCAGCCACCATTTTAATATTTTGTAATCATCTCTTTCCTCCGCTATAATATGAGTATGCTCGTATTGAAGGGAGTTTCTTAAAGATGATTGTACAAAAAATTTCGCCTAGAGGATATTGTTATGGTGTGGTGGATGCAATGGTTATTGCAAGGAATGCAGCAATGGATTCATCTCTTCCACGTCCAATTTATATATTAGGAATGATTGTTCACAATAAACATGTAACAGATGCATTTGAGCAGGATGGTATTATTACTTTAGATGGAGAAAATCGCTTAGATATTCTATCAAAGGTCGATACAGGAACGGTCATTTTTACAGCGCATGGAGTTTCACCAGAGGTAAAGGAATTAGCTCGCAAAAAAGGATTAGTTTCCATTGATGCCACATGCCCTGATGTTACCGTTACCCATGATTTAATAAAAGAAAAAACAGCAGAAGGCTATGATATTATTTATATCGGGAAAAAAGGGCATCCTGAACCTGAAGGAGCAATCGGGGTTGCCCCAACTAAAGTCCATCTTGTTCAAACAAATGAGGATATTGAAAGTCTTTCCCTTTCTAATACAAAATTATTAGTCACAAATCAAACTACTATGTCACAATGGGACGTTGTTCATCTCATGGAAAAGCTGAAAGAAAAGTTTCCTCACATTGAGGTACACAAAGAAATTTGTCTTGCCACTCAAGTTAGACAAGAAGCGGTTGCGGAGCAAGCAGGAGAAGCTGAGCTACTAATTGTTGTTGGTGATCCAATGAGTAATAACTCTAATAGACTTACACAAGTTTCAGAGGAAATTGCAGGCACTCCATCTTACCGAGTCGGCGATATATCTGATCTTAAATTAGAATGGCTAGACAATGTTAACCATGTAGCAGTGACTGCCGGAGCTTCCACACCAACACCGATTGTTAAGGAAGTCATCCAGTTTTTAGAGAAATACGATCCAAATGATCCTACAACTCATGATACAACAAAAAAAGTACTTCCCGAGAAAATTCTACCTAAGATTAAAGTTCCTAAACCAGTTACTAAAATAGAGCCTTATACAGTTAACTAACAAAGTAACTTAATTATGTAGAGGTCGATATAGAAGATACTCTAAAATAAGCTTCGAAAATTTACTAATAGTAAAATTTTCGAAGCTTTATTTTTTTGGTAGAATAGCACGTTATAGTCAAATAAGTTTAAAAGGTTCTGTAGATATCTTAGAAGCGATGAATTCACAGTCCAGTTTTTTATTTAGGCACTCCGCTTGCATATATTTTGCAACGCCAATTTTCATAATTTGTTCAATATGGTGGCCAGGATCAATAACAGCAAGTCCCATCGCTAATGCATCTTGTGCAATATGAAAATATAAGTCCCCGGTTATAAAAACATCTGCCCCTGCCCTTTTAGCAATCGAAATATATTTGTTACCATCTCCGCCTAGTACTGCCACCTTTTGAATGGGTTTATCAAGCGGTCCAACTACTCGAACAAAAGGTACGTTTAGCAATGATTTGACGGTATTTGCATAATCCGCCAAAGAAACTTTCTTTGGTAATAACCCTATTCTTCCAAGCCCCATTTCGTTGACCTGAGTATCCAAACTCATCAAATTGTATGCAGGTTCTTCATAGGGATGATAATTTAACAGGGCTCTTAATACTTTGTTTTTCTTAGATTCAGGTAATACTACCTCTATTTTTTCCTCTTTTACAACAGCTAACTCATTTGGCTTCCCGATATAAGGCTCAGCACTTTCCTCAGGCTTAAACCGGCCTTCTCCAGAGGTTGTAAAGCTACAGCTATTATAATCCCCTATATTACCTGCTCCAGCCTCTGCTAGAGCCTTTCTAACGGTTTCAGTAGCTTCTTTAGGAGTAAATACTTCAAGCTTCATTAAGTTTTCGGAGGTAGTTGGTTCTAATATAGAAATATTCTCTAGCTTCAGTGCTTCAGCTAATAGATCATTAACCCCTCCAGTAGCTATATCCAAATTCGTATGAGCAGCATATACAGCAATATCATGCTTAATCAGTTTTTCAAACAGACGTCCTTGTGGCATATCTGTACGTATATTCTTAAGCTTACTGTAAATAGGAGGATGATGAGCAATGATTAGCTGACACCCTTGCTCAATTGCTTCATCAACCACTTCGTCGTTCACATCTAATGTCACAAGCACCTTCGTAACAAGCTTATCTAATCTACCGATTTGAAGACCTACCGAATCTCCCTCTACCGCTAAGGAGCGTGGTGCCCATTCTTCAAAGATAGAAATAAGATGTTGTCCATTGGTTTGCTTCATGTTTACAACAGCTCCTTCACTAACGAGATTTTATTCTCTATTTCCTCTACTTTTTGTAAAACTTCCGGAGTTGGTGGAATATTTTTTAATTGAGTCAGTATTCTTTCCCATTCTTTCATTTCGACTGACCATTTTTTCTGAAATACACTTGTACGGCTTTGCATTAAAATTGGTCCTAATAAAAGCTCCTGTTCATTAAGCACCATATTTCCTTTTTTAAGTACAATTACTTCATAAATTTTGGTATGCTCCTCCAAAATTGTTTCTTGATCAACATTCCAGCCTTCTTTAATTGCCCATTCTCTAATTGCTTTTGCGTGAATGTTCGGTTGAAGAATGAGCGTGTGAACGTTAGTAAGTTTATGCTTACCTGCTTCTAGTATGGAAGCAATTAACGGACCACCCATCCCAGCAATTGTAACGGTGCCCACTTGGTCCTCGTCTTCAATCACTTGCAGACCGTCTCCAAAACGCACTTCAATTTGCTTTTCCAGGCCTTCACTTTTCACTTGCTTCACTGCAGATTCAAATGGTCCCTTTACTACCTCTCCAGCAATTGCTTTAGAGATTATGGATTGGTGGACCAAGTAACATGGAAGATAAGCATGGTCACTTCCTATATCCGCTAAAATTGTATCCTGTTCGACAAAGGATGCCACAGTTTTCAGTCTATCTGATAAGTTTTTCGCATTCATTCTATACACCTCACCATTATTATAACAAAAATAAAAAAAGACCTCGATTCTTAAAAAGAATCTAGAGGTCTTTTCTTAAAATCTTATTCACCTAGAGATTTGACCCAAGCAGCCATTTCATCAAGGTTTGCTTCTGGTACTAAACCACCAGGCATTGAACCTTTACCATTAGCTAAAATGTCTTTAATTTCATCTTCAGACAATGCTGTACCCACTAATGATGGCCCCATTCCGCCTTCATAAGTGTTACCGTGACAGCTGATACATTTTCCTTGAGCAAGTGCTTCAGGATCGAATTCACCAGCAGTAGCTTCTTCTCCACCTTCAGCAGATTCTCCGCCTTCAGCAGCTTCATGTTCAGCCGTAATTTCTGCTTTATTACCTACTCCATCGATAGATAGGAAGAAAATTAAACCGATACCAAATGCCATAATAAGTATAAATGGGATAATTGGATTCTTTTGCATAGTTAACCCTCCTTCTTTTATACATTCTTTTCTAATATAGAATTAGTCAACACTCATATTGTACTCCATTGTGTCGAAAACGAAAAGTGTTATTGAAGAAAGTTTTATAGCTTTGTGACAAAATCGACATATTTTTAATGTTTAACAACCAATATGTCTAGCTATTACCATTCGTTGCACCTCTGAAGTACCTTCTCCAATTTCAAGAAGTTTCGCATCTCTCATATAGCGTTCTACTTCATATTCTTTCATATATCCATATCCGCCATGAAGCTGAATTGCTTGATCAGCAACCTCCATTGCAATTTCAGAAGCATATAGTTTACACATAGATGCCTCTTTACCAAACGGTCGTCCTTGGTCCTTTAACCAAGCAGCTTTATGCACCATCGTTCTTGCTAATTCAATCTTCATTGCCATATCTGCTAGTTTAAACTGTGTAATTTGAAACTCTGATAATGTTTTTCCAAACTGTTTACGTTCCTTGGAATATTGGAGTGCTCGGTCAAATGCAGCTTGAGCAATCCCTACTGCCATTGCACCTATTCCTATTCTTCCACCGTCTAATGTAACAAGAAATTGTCTGAAACCATTTCCTCGTTTACCTAATAAGTTTTCTTGAGGTACTCTAACATTTTCTATCACTAATTCAGTCGTGTTAGAGGCATTTAACCCCATTTTTTCATAGTTATCAATTACTGTAAAACCATCTGCATCAGTTGGAACTATAATAGCAGAAATCTCTTTTTTACCATCTGACATACCTGTAATAGCAGTCAGTGCAAGATGTTTTGCATAACTAGCGTTTGTAATAAACGCCTTGCTTCCATTTATAACAAAATCATTACCTTCTTCTTTTGCAGTTGTTTGAGTTCCTCCAGCATCTGATCCAGCATTTGGCTCTGTTAATCCAAAAGCACCTAAAGATTCTCCCGTACAAATTGGAACTAAGTACTTTTGTTTTTGTTCTTCTGTTCCGAACAAGCTTAGCGGTGCTCCGCCTAGTGATATATGAGCTGAATAGGTAATACCAGTTGATGCACAGGCACGACTCAATTCTTCAGTCACAATAGCAAAGCTAACTGTATCAGCTCCTGCTCCACCATACTCCTCTGAAAACGGTAAGCCCATCATCCCCATGTCGGCTAACTGTTTAAAGATTTCTTTTGGAAATTCCTTCGTTTTGTCTCGCTCAATTGCTCCGGGAGCTACAACCTCACTAGCAAACTCTCGAATCGTTTTACGAATCATTTGGTGTTCCTGCGTTAAATCAAAATTCATTTTATTCCATCCCCTTTGTAAATAAAAACGCTTACTTTTTTATTATACAAAAGATTATGTAAATAATCATATTAAAACGAATTTGAATCTATTTTTCTTTATTAATCTTTTAATCCCAAAAGAGAAATATAAAATACATTTAAAGAAAGTACATCCACTCCTGTCAGAAGCTTTCTATGGAGCACTCTCTATGCGCATGTGTTGGTTCATTAACTCAAAAAAAGAAATTCCACTAGTCACGTGAAATTTCAATCATTAAAAATTGTATTCTATGTAAAAAATGTAATAGAGATGTATATAAATATCAATAAGAGTCCCACAATACCGGAAATAGTAAAATAAATTAGCTTCAAACGAAAGCCAGAAAATAACCATAATATGCAGTTAACTGCAATCATAATTACTAGTGTAGTAGGCTCCGTTATGAAAAAAGCTTCCCATATTTTAAAAGTAATTCCTAATAGTAATAACGCAGAAAATACTAATAGTAAGGGTGGTAAGATTGAACTTTGACTAAACTTTTTAATAGATATGTACGTAAAAACTAGAATTGCAATTCCCGATAAAATAATTGGTATAATAACGGCCGTTGTTATGAAAACTAGTGAGCCTAAAAGTGCGAGCGTAATGAGACTTATAATAGAAGTAGCCGAGATTACTTTCAGCTTCGACTTTTTCGCTTCCCTTGCTAGTATACCTTCGTTGGTTCCTTCAGTTCCCTCTCCTTCCCCTTGAGCATAAAGAGCTGTAAGAAAATCACAGTAATGCTCGGGAAGTAGCTTATTTTGCTTCCAAAAAGCAATTTCATTCAATATTACTTTTTTTCGTTGAATAGACATATCCATCCTCTTTTCCCTATATCTCTTTATACTAATCTTTTCGGCTAGTTTCAAGTGCATTTTTACGAACACCTTGAAATAAAAGAAAAGTGAGATGGGTAATCCCACTTTTCAGGAGAAAAAAGGCACTAAAAAAACCTGTAAAAAAGACACCCTTTGTCAGGATGTCTCTTGATTATTCTAAGAAATCTTTTAAACGTTTGCTTCTAGAAGGATGGCGTAATTTTCTTAATGCCTTCGCTTCAATTTGACGAATACGTTCACGAGTAACACCAAAAACTTTACCTACTTCTTCAAGTGTTCTTGTACGTCCATCATCTAAACCAAATCGTAAACGGAGTACATTTTCTTCACGGTCAGTTAAAGTGTCTAGTACATCTTCTAATTGCTCTTTAAGAAGCTCATATGCTGCATGATCCGATGGTGACTGTGCATCGGCATCTTCAATAAAATCACCTAAATGTGAATCATCTTCTTCCCCAATAGGTGTTTCTAAGGAAACAGGCTCTTGAGCAATTTTCAAGATTTCACGAACTTTTTCTGCTGGAAGATCCATTTCTTCTCCAATTTCTTCTGGAGAAGGCTCACGTCCTAAGTCTTGAAGTAATTGACGTTGCACACGAATCAGTTTGTTAATTGTTTCGACCATATGCACTGGTATACGAATAGTTCTTGCTTGGTCAGCAATTGCACGAGTTATTGCCTGGCGAATCCACCAAGTTGCATACGTACTGAATTTAAATCCTTTTCTGTGATCGAATTTCTCTACTGCTTTAATAAGACCCATATTTCCTTCTTGAATTAAATCTAAGAAAAGCATACCACGACCAACATATCGCTTCGCAATACTTACAACTAAACGTAAGTTCGCCTCTGCTAGACGCTTTCTCGCTTCTTCATCACCTTGCTCTATTCTCTCAGCAAGTGCAATTTCCTCTGATGCCTTTAAAAGGTCTACTCGACCAATTTCTTTTAAGTACATGCGTACAGGATCATTGATTTTAACACCTGGGGGAACACTTAAATCATTAAGGTCAAAAGTTTCTTCTTCCTTCCCCTTCATCAAACGATCTAAATCTTCCTCATCTCCAGCTTTACGCCCAAGTTCAATACCCTTGCCTTCTAGCTGATCAATGAATTCCTCGATTTGATCTGATTCTAAATCGAAAGACGCTAATTTATCTGCTATATCATGATAAGTTACCTCACCATTCTTTTTACCTAACTCAATCAGTTGTTTCTTTGCTTCTAATAATGATAATTCGATGTCCGTTTCTTTTGTACGTTCAGACTTGTCCGCCATAAGAATTCCTCCTTTTACTACCGGATGATTATTGAAAATTTACTAAAGATTTTTTTAACTGAATGGCCTCTTGTGCCAGTTGGAGCGCTTTAGTTATATCCGTCATTTTTTCAGCCTCTTTAGCTTCATGTAACTTTTGCCCAATTTGCTGCTCTATCCGGTATTTTCTAATATGGCGCAAACAGTCCATGACTTCTTCAGTTTCATGTTCTGGATCACGTTCTGAGAGCGCAGCTTCCATTACTATTTTCCTTAATTCACCGTCGTTTAATACTTCTAAAAACCGTTGATAGTCACCTTCCGGATAATCTTCGTAATACCCCATCAAACGAACGTACGCAGCTTCGTATGCGTCCCTTATAAAACACGGGCCATCACTTATAGTTCTAATTGCAATATCGATTACCTGCGGATTATGGAGCATATGTGCTAATAAAATTCTTTCTGCTCTTTCATCAGCTGAAAGAGTTCGTTTCTTTTTAGGCAGCTCTTGAGGAGCAGCTAAAGGAATGGAATTGTTGCTATGATTACTACTTTTAGTGTCTCTTGCTTTTTTCCCCTGTATTTTCCGTAAATGTTGATAGATAGCTTCTTCGGATACATTTGTTTCCTGAGAAAGCTGTCGAACATACAGATCCCTTTCTACAGAAGAGCTTCTCTCACTCAGTATTTCCAATATTTCTTGAATATACTGAAGGGTATCATTTTCGTTATTAAAATTCTTATCTCTTTTGGAAACAATCATCATAAATGAAAGATAAGAATGAGGCTTTTCAATAATTTTCTCCTTAAAAGCTTCTTCCCCATAATTCTTAATATAATCATCTGGATCCATAGCATCCGGAATAATAGCAACCTCTGTCTGAATATTTTGCCCTTGTAAAGAGATTGCTGCTCTTTTTGCTGCTTCCATCCCTGCCTTGTCTCCATCGAAACAAAGGGTAACATTGGAGGTTAATCTATTCAGCTTGGTTATATGTTGAGACGTTAATGCTGTTCCCATTGTTGCAACACCATTTGTTATACCCGCTTTAGACGCCGATATAACATCTAAAAAGCCTTCAAAAATAACCACGTTGCGTTTTTTCCTAATGTCTAGTCGCGCTTTATCTAAGTTATAGAGTATCTGGCTTTTTTGAAAGATAGGGGATTCAGGACTATTTAAATATTTGGCTTCATTTTCCTTCTTACCAAGAATCCTTCCAGAGAACGCAACTACATGGCCAGTTTCGTCGAAAACAGGAAACATAATTCTTCCACGAAAGCGGTCAAAATACTTCAATTCATTTTCTTTTCTAATAATAAGTCCAGTTTTCTCAATTTCTTGCAAATCCATACCTTTTCTCTCTAATAAGGTAGTTAGGGCATCCCAGCTAGGCAATGACCATCCTATTTTATACTTTTCGATGAGTTCGGTAGAAAACCCTCTTTCTTGTAAGTAATGTAATGCATTTTCTCCTTCCTCCGTGTGAAGTAAAAGATGATGAAAATATTCGCTAGCAAATTCATGCGCTTTTTTCATAAGAGATACTTCTTTGGAGACCGGTGCTTTCTCTTCAGAAATTTCGGTTGCCTTATGTTCAATCTGCATTCCTAGACGGCTACCTAATTTACTAACAGCTTCATGGAATGAGAGATTCTCAATGTCCATTAAAAACGTAATTACATTTCCACCAGCTCCACAGCCAAAGCAATGAAAAATTTGCTTTTCTTGAGTGACAGAAAAAGATGGGGTTTGTTCACCATGAAATGGACAGAGACCGAAAAAGTTTCTACCTCTTTTTGTAAGCTGAACAAATTCACTAATTACATCAACTATGTCTGTATTATTTCTAACTTGTTCGATTACTTCTTCTTCTATACGATTCATGAATTCACCATCTTTACTTACTACTTAGTATTAATTCGAGAGACTTAAGAAAAATCCTGCAAGAATCGACAAAATATTTACATGATAATACGAAAAATTTCTTTTTTCCACAAATAAATATTATAAAACATTTCAATATATTAATCTATACTTTTAATTCGCTTTCGTACATAAAAAAACCTTTTCACAATTGTGAATCGGTCCAAAATTTCAAATTATTTTTGTTGAATTTGAGTTATTACTAGATTTGCTGTTTCTTCTACCGCTCGATTTGTCACATCAATAACCTTACAGCCAATTCTTTCTACCACTTTTTGAAAATGCGCAATTTCTTCATTAATACGTTCCACTTTGGCGTAAGATGCATCATCTTTAAGACCAATTGCGATTAATCTTTCTCTTCTAATGGAGTTTAATTTGTCAGGAGTAATGATAAGACCGAAGCATTTCGAAGGATCTATTTGGAAAAGTTCTTCTGGCGGCTCTACTTCTGGAACTAATGGTACGTTCGCAACCTTATAGCGTTTGTTTGCCAAGTATTGCGATAAAGGTGTTTTAGAAGTGCGGGAGACACCTATTAGTACAATATCCGCCTGCAATAACCCTCTTGGATCTCTGCCATCGTCATATTTTACAGCAAACTCTACTGCTTCAATTTTTTTAAAGTAATCTTCATCCAGCTTTCGAACGAGACCAGGCTCTTCAAAAGATTTTTCATCTAGTTTCTTTTCAAGTAGATTAATTACAGGGCCGATAAGATCTACACACTCTAAGTCATATTCTTTGCAATACTTAACAATAGCTTCTCTCATTTCCTGTTGAACTAATGTATATAAGATACTTGCATTCTGGTCTTTAGCTAAAGCAGTAATTTCTTTTATATGATCCAAAGAATCGATATGGGTAAATCTTTTTAGTTTGGTATGCTGCAGACCTGGTCTAAATTGGCTTACTGCAGCTCTAGCTACTAGCTCGCCAGTTTCCCCAATGGAGTCTGAGACAATAAATAGGTTTAACATTTTCATTCTTTCACTCCTCATAAATCATGGTCATCAGCTAAAGATAAGAAGGCTCGTGTAATATTTGTTTTAGTTATTCTTCCAACAATCTCTAGACCGTCTTTCGACTCTTTTACTACCGGTAACGAATCTATTTGCCGACTCATTAATTTATTTGCTACCTCAATTAATGTATCTTCCTTTAGACAATACGTAATATTTGGCATCCTAGTCATAATCATATGTACCGGCATTTTGGTTAAGTCTTGGTTTCCGATACTTGTTCGTAAAAAGTCTTTCCTAGAAAGCACACCGGATAATACTGATTTTTTATCAACGACAAACAAAGAGCCAACATCCTCTAAAAACATATGGCATATTGCATCGTAAACCGACATACTTTCTTCTACAACAACGGGGATAGACTGAAAATCCTTTACGAGCATTTGTGCAATGCTATCAGAGATTGCCTGACTGGTTTTCTTACCTGAGTAAAAATAACCTACACGAGGTCGAGCATCCAGAAAGCCAGCCATCGTTAATATCGCAAGATCAGGTCTTAGAGTTGACCTAGTCAGATTAAGTCGTTCTGCAATTTGTTCACCAGTAATAGGTCCATTCCCTTTTACAATGTCCAAAATTTCGACTTGCCGTTTGTTGAGTTCGATTGGACTCACCGCCTCAAAGTTTATACTTAGTTATACTTATTCTAAATAATTATATACCATTATCCATCACATTGCTAAATAAAGAAGCATATGATACAATCATCAATAATATTAAAGCGTTGAAGAGCATTATAAGTACTGTAACATAAAGCGAGTGGTGACAGTGAAAGACCACATCTACAGGAAACGGCAGCTTGGAGCTTAAGTTTTTAAAGAGGGTTGTCATACATACAACCAATCGGGGTGGAACCGCGGGTTATAAACTCGTCCCCGGGCTATTGAGGCCCGGAGACGAGTTTTTTTGTTTCATTTTTTTCTTTAAAAGCTTTTATCAAAATGGAGGTATGTCAAATGGAATTTTCAATGGAAAATGTAGTAAGTTTAGCAAAACAAAGAGGCTTTGTATTCCCTGGCTCTGAAATTTATGGAGGTTTGGCAAATACATGGGATTACGGTCCACTTGGAGTAGAGCTTAAAAACAATGTAAAAAAAGCTTGGTGGAAAAAATTTGTACAAGAGTCACCATATAATGTAGGTTTAGATGCTGCTATTCTTATGAACCCAAAAACATGGGTCGCTTCAGGTCATATTGGTAACTTCAATGATCCAATGATCGACTGTAAAAAATGTAAATCACGTCACCGAGTGGATAAAATCATCGAGGATGCATTAGATAAAAAAGGAATTGAAATGGTAATAGATGGCCTTTCCTTTGAGAAAATGGAAGAAATCATGAAGGAGCATAATGTAGTTTGTCCTTCTTGTGGTGCATATGATTACACGGAAATTCGTCAATTTAACTTGATGTTCAAAACGTTCCAAGGTGTAACGGAATCTTCTACGAACGAAATCTTTTTACGTCCAGAAACAGCACAAGGTATTTTTGTTAACTATAAAAATGTACAGCGTTCTATGCGTAAAAAAATGCCATTCGGTATTGCCCAAGTCGGAAAAAGTTTCCGAAATGAAATCACTCCTGGTAACTTCACGTTCCGTACGAGAGAATTTGAACAAATGGAGCTAGAGTTTTTCTGTAAGCCTGGTGAAGACATGGAATGGTTTGAGTTCTGGCGCAATTATTGCCGTCAATGGTTACTTAACTTAGGTGTTTCGGAGAATAGCATTCGTTTAAGAGACCACTCTGACGACGAACTTTCGCATTACTCGAATGCAACAACAGACATTGAATATAAATTCCCATTCGGTTGGGGTGAACTATGGGGTATTGCCGATAGAACTGACTTCGATTTGAAGCAGCATATGGAACACTCTGGTGAAGATTTCAATTATATCGACCCAGTAACCAATGAAAGATATGTACCATATTGCATCGAGCCATCTCTAGGTGCTGACCGTGTAACATTGGCATTCTTATGCGAGGCTTATGACGTGGAGCAACTAGAAGGCGACGACCAACGAACAGTTTTACGCTTCCACCCTGCTCTGGCTCCGGTAAAAGCAGCGATCTTGCCTTTATCGAAGAAGCTATCTGAAGGTGCAACTGCATTATTCTCTGACCTTAGCAAGCATTTCATGGTTGACTATGATGAGTCTCAATCCATTGGTAAACGTTACCGTCGACAAGATGAAATCGGTACACCATTCTGTATCACGTATGACTTTGATTCAGAGACGGACGGCCAAGTTACGGTGCGTCATCGTGATTCAATGGAACAAACAAGAATGCCTATTTCAGAAGTAAAAGCTTATATTGAAGAGCAAATACAATTTTAATTAGAAACATTGCCAAATAAATTAAGCCTGCAAAACAAATCCAATTACGGATACAATTTGCAGGCTTTTTTTATTTATTATTTCCAATAAAAAAACTCATCCGGAATTATTCTTCCGAATGAGAATCTTTTTTAGGCTGGAAAAACTCAGGTGTTTTTTCCATTTGGTCTAGAAACCCTTGAGATTTTAAACGAACTCCAACCTGCTCATTGTATATGGTACGGACGATTTTTTTTATAAAGCCCTTCGTCTCTTTTTTCAAAGTTAGCTTACCAACCTGGTCAATAGGAACGGTATAAAATGTTCGGATTAACTTCACCTGTGAGGGTGTTAAACGAATTAAATAAGGGTCAATTGTAAAACAACGATGACATAAAAAACCGATTTGAGCAAAAGAGAATGCAAATTCCCCATCTGTTGCTCCACAATTGGCACACTGATGAAGTACCGGATATATTCCAGCTACGGATAACATCTTCCACTCAACAAACAAGCTAATGGCTTCTGGATCATAGCCCTCTGATATTGCCTCTAATGCTTGCTGTAAAATTGTAAACACATGCGGTTTAGGAGATTCATCATCAATTAGTTTATCTACTAGCTCCATAATAAAACTAGCATAAGCTGTAGTAAAAATATCTTCTCGAATAACACGCATCGAGTCAATTATTTCACCTTGTTGTAGAGACCCCATCCCTCTCCCTTGTTGTATTAAAAAATAAGCATACGTAAAAGGCTGGGAGATTGAAGACAGACGGCTAGTTGGCTTTTTAGCTCCACGAGCCATCGCAGCCCTTTTACCAAGCTCTCGAGAGAATATAGTTACTACTTTATCTGTTTCTCCGTAGGAGGAGGTACGTAAGACAATCCCTTCTACTTTTTGAAGCAAAAGCCTTCCCTTCCTTCTATGCTTCCTCTATATTAATATTCGTCTTCTCTAAATCCATAATCTTTTAGATGGGCAGATTTATTGCGCCAATCCTTTTGAACCTTCACCCAAAGTTCTAGGAACACTTTAGTTCCTAAAAGCATTTCAATATCATGACGAGCTCTTGTCCCAACTTCTTTTAGAAGTGCACCTCTTTTACCGATTACAATACCTTTTTGAGAATCACGTTCTACAATAATAGTAGCCATAACACGGATCATGTCTTTATCTGTATCTTCTTCTTTTTTTATCTTGTCAATTACAACTGCAATTGAGTGTGGTATTTCTTCTCTAGTCAAGTGCAATACTTTCTCACGGATCAGTTCAGAGATGATAAATCTCTCTGGATGGTCAGTTACTTGGTCCGCTGGATAATATTGTGGACCTTCCGGTAAATATGATTGGATTGTTTCTAATAGTCTTTCTACATTATTACCTTGAAGAGCAGAAATAGGAACGATTTCAGCAAAATCATATTTATCTTTATAAGACTCAATTATTCCGATTAAATCATCTGGATGTACTTGGTCTATTTTATTGATCACTAAAAATACGGGAGTTTCGTTTTTTTCTAAGAGATCAATGATAAATTCATCACCTTTACCTCTTGGCTCTGTAGCATTTACCATAAATATAATTACATCTACTTCACGTAGCGTATTTTTTGCAACTTTTAACATAAAGTCACCTAATTTATGCTTAGGCTTATGAATACCCGGGGTATCAATAAAAATCATTTGACTTTGATCTAAAGTAAGAACTCCTTGTACCTTGTTGCGAGTCGTTTGTGGCTTATCACTCATTATTGCTATCTTTTGCCCTATTACACGGTTTAGAAATGTAGATTTACCTACATTTGGTCGTCCGATTATTGATATGAATCCTGATTTATATCCTTCATTGTTTTGCAGCATAATTTAAATCCTCCGTTGTAAAAGCTCCAGGCAATAATTCTGATACCGTCGTTTCTGTTACATTTCCTTTTAAGTTTGTTAAATATACGGGCATATTAGGCTCGCAGAACTCCGCTAAAACTTGTCTACATGCTCCGCATGGTGAAATTGGTCCATCTGTATCTCCAGCGATAGCTATTGCTGTAAAGTTTTTTATACCTTCTGACACAGCTTTAAAAACGGCAGTTCGCTCAGCACAGTTTGTTAACCCAAAAGATGCATTTTCAATATTACAGCCTAAAATAACTTCTCCACTTTTAGTAAGTAAAGCTGCTCCTACAGGAAATTTGGAATACGGAACGTATGCTTTTTCCATGGCTGTGATAGATGCTTTTAGTAATTCTTCTTTCTTCATATAAAATCACACCTTTAAAATAAGATTACCGACCATTTCGGTATGAATATAATTAAACCTACTATTACTGTGCAGAGTGCATAGACTAGACATGCGCCTGCAGCAAGATCCTTAGCCTGTTTGGCTAAAGGATGGAAGTCCGGAGAAGCAAGGTCTACAATTCTTTCTACGGACGTATTAACTAATTCTATCATGAACATACCAAAAATGAGCATAACAACGATTATCCATTCCCATTTAGAGAGGCCAGTTAATAAACTTGCAATGAATACTATACCTGCAGCAAGCAAATGTAGCCTGAAATTCTGCTCTGTCTTTATAGCATGTATAACTCCCTGTGTAGCATAGACAAAGGACTTTCCAAACTTATGAAAGTTCATGGCCTTCACGCTTCAAACCAAACTCCTGCAAAATTTTCTCTTGTAGACCAAACATTTCTTTTTCTTCTTCTTCTGTCCCATGATCATACCCTAATAGGTGTAAAAAACCATGGACGGCTAAAAAAGCAAGCTCGCGTTCAAAGGTATGCCCGTATGCTTGCGCTTGTTCAATCGTACGTTCTACAGAAATAATGATATCTCCAAGCAAAGTGGGTATGTCAGCGTCTTTAATTTCTATTTCACCTTCACCCATTTCTTCCATAGCAAAAGATATTACATCTGTAGGCATATCTTTGTTCCGATAATTTTTATTGATTTCTTGAATTTGATCGTTTGTAACAAACGTAACACTTACTTCGCTCTCATTTTTCACATTCAATTGCCCTGCTGCAGATTGTAGTACTTTTTCTACTAGTGCAATAGCTTCTTTAGTTAAAGTATTTGTTTCGTCCATTAAATCTAGTTCTAACATATTATTGACTCCTTACTATTTATTTAGGGTATTCTATTCTCGAATGAAATGTGCCATTCATTGTAGAGCAGAAGCTTTCTTCAATTTTCTTTATTTCTTTGAATGATAAGTCGCATTCGTCTAATTGTCCATCAATTACCTTATCTTTAATAATGGATTTAATCAGACTGTGGATTTTCTCTCCACTTGGTTCCTTCATGGACCTTACAGCAGCTTCTACGCTATCTGCAATTGAAATAATTGCAATTTCTTTCGTCTGTGGCTTTGGCCCAGGATATCTATAGGACTCCTCAGTAGTATTAGGATTACTTTCTTTCGCTTTATAATAAAAGAATTTCAATAAGCTAGTGCCGTGGTGCTGTTCCGCCACATCTACGATTTCTTTCGGTAGCTTATGTTTCTTTAAAATATTTGCCCCATCTGTTGCATGAGAAATAATAATATCCCTGCTAGCTTCTGGAGAAAGGTTATCATGTGGATTATAGCCGTTCACTTGGTTTTCTATAAAGAACCCAGGTCGATTGGTTTTTCCAATATCATGATAATAACATCCAACTCTAGCTAGCAAGCCATTCGCTCCGATTGCCTCACAAGCTGCTTCTGCTAAGTTTGCCACCATCAGACTGTGATGATACGTACCTGGGGTTTCAGTTAAAATTTTCTTAAGTAATGGATGATTTGGGTTAGAAAGTTCTATGAGCCTCATTGTGGATAAGATTCCAAAAAGCGACTCAAAGAAAGGCAAAATACCAAGTGTAAGAGCCCCGGATAATATACCAGATATTAAGGCAGCGCCAATATAGAAAGCTACATCAACAAACTCATAAGTTGTCTTTGTCATTAACAGATAAAATAAGATAAACGTTAAATTTATAGACGCAACAATTAAGCTTGAACGTAAAATTTGAGAATTATTGTACATACGCTGTACGGCAAAAACACCTGCTATACCACCAAAGAGTATGTATAAAGCAACTTCCATTTGAAAGATATTCGTATATCCTTCTTGAAAAATAATCCCTGCATAGGCCGCTACGACAAAGCTAGATATAAAAGCCGCTCTTTCATTGACTAGAATATAAACTAACATAGATACCATTGCAGTAGGAAACAAAAATGCAATAACAACATCAAAATTGTACGCTACTGATTGTAGCACTTTCATCATCAAGACGGATACAATAACACTAAAAGCCACAACAATCAGATTTTTCACGTTGATAACATTAGGGTCTTTAAAACGAATGGTTTGTCCGAAAAGCACCCACATTGTCATCAATACAAAAAGAGCTACACCTATATATTGTTTATACGATGATTTATCAGTCAGCATTCCTAATAGCTCTAGTTGACGATACACATCTTTACTGACAATTTCCCCTTTTTGAACGAGTATTTGACCTTGTAATATTCTAGTTGGTTCTACGCTAGCTCTAGCTTGTTCCATGCGTAGCTCAGTTAGTTCATCGTTTTTTGTTTCTGTAGCTATTATGGAGCCTCGAGCTATAGATACTAAAACGCTCGTAAAACTATCTGGATAATTAAAAGTAGTTCGGACTTTCTGAACAACCTTATCTCTTTCTGTACCTAAATTTTCATTCCTAATCGGTTCACTTAATGTTTCTTCTACTAGGATTGGAAGCTTTTCTTTAACATCATTTATAGTTGCTATGTTTTGACTTAATAATATACTCAGTGCATCGTCAGTTAACGGTACAAAGCTAGCATTTTCTGCTAGAACGTTCATTTCTTTTTTTAGTCTTTGAAGACTATCTGTTGCTGCTTCAGGCTCATCACTTGTGATAGATTGCTTAATCTCTATTACACTATCGAAAATAGACTCAATGATAGTCGCCTGATTTTCAGCTGTTTCATCCTGAAATTGATAGACGGGATTTACTTCTGAAGCAGCCTGGTCTTTTTCTTCTTCAGTTTTTATTGGGTCTTCCATCGTTTTAACTGAACGGATGGTTTCAGGTGCTAAGTTCATTAAGGATATATCATATGTATTTTCTTGCACGCTTCCCTTAACCAATAGAAACATACTTATGGAAGTTAGAAGGATAATAATTAAAGGGAGATATTTACTTTCTCGCCATTTTCTCCACTTGATCATTAAAGACTTCATCCTATCATCCCCTCGTCTACTATTCTCTTTATTATACCTTATATTTTCAAAATTTGACCAATTTATCTGAAATGACTGGTTTATAGTTAGAATGATGACGTTATCTGGCGGTTACTGGTTCATCTTCTATGCGAGGAAAATAAAAAATCTCAAAAATTCTACGATCAGATAAAGTTTTCGGGTTTCTATTTTCTAAGGAATTAACTGCCTTTAAAAAGAAATAAAAACGTGAAATCAGTTGATGATTTCACGTTTAACTTATTGACTACTGCTCTTCATATGCAGATATAATTTTAGCAACTAATGGGTGACGTACTACGTCGCCTTGCTCTAAATATTGGAAGTGTATGCCAGAAACTTGATGTAGTATTTTTTCTGCTACTATGAGACCTGACTCTGCACCTTTTGGTAAATCTATTTGAGTTTTATCTCCTGTTATGACCATTTTTGAACCAAAGCCTAATCGTGTTAAGAACATTTTCATTTGAGCTTTTGTAGTATTTTGGGCCTCGTCCAGAATAACAAAAGCATCATCTAACGTTCTACCGCGCATATAAGCAAGAGGAGCAATTTCTATTGTACCTCGTTCCATAAGGCGATCCGTTTGCTCTGTTCCTAATACATCATGTAACGCATCATACAAAGGACGTAAATAAGGGTCTACCTTCTCTTTTAGATCTCCTGGTAGGAATCCTAGACTTTCCCCTGCCTCAACTGCTGGACGTGTTAAAATGATTCTCTTAACGTGTGCATTTTTTAAAGCTTGAGTAGCCATTACTACAGCAAGGTAAGTTTTTCCCGTACCGGCTGGTCCAATTCCAAACGTTAAATCAGTATGTCTAATACCGTGGACATACTCTCTTTGACCAATGGTTTTTGCCCGTATTGCTTTCCCTTTTGTATTTCGAGCTATTTCTTCATCATAAAGACTTGCAAAATATTCAATTGTTCCATTTGCACTCATTTCTATAGCTGTGGTTACGTCTCGAAGGTTAATATTAATACCTTTTCGTATTACAAGTAGAAGTTGTATGATTAGCTGCCTTGCATCTTCTACATTTTGTTCTTCACCAGCAATTTGTATTAGTTCTCCTCTGGTGATCAACTGCACCTTCAACTCTTCTTCAATCAGTTTAATATTCTTATCTGAAATACCAAGCAGCATTACTGCTTCAGTTGGATCCTGTAGATTAATATCTAATTGTTTTTGTTGGCTCATGTGTCGTCTCCTTGGGGTATAACTTGTGGTGTTGCAATATTTTCATTTATTAGTAATAATATCTTTCCTTTAACTTTATCATTTTCTATAGACATCTGTAAAACTTTATCTTCTAAGATTTGAGTGCCTCGCGGTAAATCATTCATAATTTTTTGAAATAATAAAGGTCGAACTAAATGCTCTACTGATTCTTCATTTAAGTCATAGGTAACTTTTTCACTGCCCTGTACATAGCCCGCTTTAAAATATGGCTGTAAGAATCGAGGCATAGCAATTTCCTTCCAATATTCATTGCTGTTATTGGATTTTTTCTCAATCAGTACTTCTCTAGTAGTCGGCTTTACAATGGTTACTTTTTTGGGAAGTTCGAAGTTAAGCTCTATCCAATAACTTGCATAGACCTTGCCCTCTGCGCTAGTTATAATTCGTTTTTCTCCTTGAGTAACAAAGCCATTTACAAGTATGTCACCTTTTTTTACAGCAGCATTCTTCTCGACTGCTCTAACTCCTTTTACTAGCTCAAAGTCTGTAACAACGCCGCTTCTTTTAGCAATAAGATGAGATGCAGGAGCATTTTTCACTTCTCTCTCCTTCGTGATTGGAGCAAGCATCGGAGTCACTGTTAAAGTGGAACCTGATTGCGTGAAGTGTATCCAAGAGAACTCCTTATGCTTTAAAAGTAGCTTTTGCCGAATTTCTTGTTCTGACGGTAAAGAAGAAATACGTATTCGTTCTTTAATTTTCATTTCTTTCAGTTGTTCTGTAATTAGAATATTGCTTTCTGGCGTATAAGAGTCAATATTGATCTTCCATATAAATTGTGCCAAAACCACTGGTATTATGAAAAAAAAGATTACCCCGATTATGGAATATGAATATAAAGAAATCGTACGATTTTTTGTCTCATCTTTTAGATGTACAGAAATCTTTAATGTTTTCCTTATCTTTCTAAACTCTTTAAGATCCTTACGTTTGATAGAAAAGAACAAGCTTTCTTCTGTGCTATACACCCGATATACTTCAATTTGTTGTGATAACAGCTTTTGAAACAATAGAAACTGATCAGTAGAGCTTGGCAATTGGATTCTAATTAATTGTTGTGGCATCAGCTGCTTTCCTTCCTAGTCAGTTTAAAGTGAAGGAGTTTGTCTACCTGAAGATGAAGGCGCTCCATCGACATGGACTTTATAGACAAACGGTCTGCTTTTATTTCTAGAAGATAATGGTTGTAGGAACAGACTAACTCCGTATCTGTTAACCGAAGAAGAGAAATTTCATAATCTAATATAATGTCATCAAAGTTATCAATCATAATACTCGCATGGAGTGGAAATAATTGTTTGATAAAAAACACCCCTTTACATGAATTTATGCATGTAAAGGGGTGTTCATGAGTTATCTTTTAGATTTTGGCGGAGCTAATATCTCTGATAAGACAATTGCACGCATTAGCTCTTCTTTTGTATCAGGCATTATGTTATGAACTACCGATTTTTTAGTTGCATTCGTCGGTATGACTTGATGAACAGAAAGACGGCCAGTTGACCTTGGCACGCCTTGGTCTCTTCCCGCTTCTCTTCCAGCCTTTTGTATTACTGGAGGTACCTCTGCCTGTACTACTTGTTTAGGAGCTTGCTTTCTAGGTGTTTGCTTTCTTTCAGGCCTAGCTTGTTGTTGCTCCTGCTGAAACTCTTTCGCTAAATCCCCTAAGCTTTTAAAAGGATTTTGTTCGACAGGTTTTTGCTGTGGAGCAGTTTGAATGTTACGTGGAGCAGGTTTGGGTGCAGGTTTTTCATCCGGCTTCTTTCTCCCAAACAATGAACTAAGGATAATAATTATTAATGGTATTATTAAACCTTCCAAGGAGAAGTCCTCCTTTCTAAGCTAATACTAGTCTTTCAACTCATCCGTTGAAGGCTTGTCATTTCCAACCTTGCTGATTGAGTCTCTCATGCCAGTATCAGCTTTGATGTTGTTATAATTCATATAATCCATGACTCCCATATTACCTTCACGAAGTGCTTCAGCCATTGCGCGAGGAACCTCTGCCTCAGCTTCCACTACTTTAGAACGCATCTCTACAACTTTAGCTTTCATCTCTTGCTCAGATGCTACAGCCATTGCACGACGTTCTTCCGCTTTAGCTTGCGCAATTTTCTTGTCTGCTTCAGCTTGTTCCGTTTGGAGCTCTGCCCCAATGTTTTTACCGACATCAACGTCCGCAATATCAATCGACAGAATTTCGAATGCAGTACCAGAGTCTAATCCTTTAGATAAAACTGTTTGTGAAATTAAATCTGGATTTTCTAATACACGTTCATGACTTACACTAGAACCAATTGTACTTACAATACCTTCACCAACACGGGCTACGATTGTTTCTTCACCAGCACCACCGACTAAACGATCGATATTGGCACGAACTGTAATACGAGCTTTTGCTTTTACTTCGATCCCATTCATTGCAACACCAGCGATAAACGGTGTTTCAATAACTTTAGGGTTAACAGACATTTGTACTGCCTCTAATACGTCACGACCTGCTAAGTCAATAGCAGCTGCACGTTCAAACGTCAACTCGATGTTTGCACGATGTGCAGCGATTAATGCATTAACAACTCGGTCAACGTTACCACCTGCTAAGTAATGGCTTTCTAATTGATTGATCGTTACATTTAATCCAGCCTTATGTGCTTTAATAAGCGGGTTTACGATACGTGACGGAATTACTCGACGTAACCTCATCCCTACTAATGTGAAAATACTAATTTTAACTCCTGCAGCCAATGCTGAAATCCAAAGTGCTATCGGGAAAAATGTTAAAAATACCGATAACAAAATGAATGCAATGACAATAATAACTATAGTACCAATCATGCCTGAAGAAATCATTGTGTTGCCTCCCCTTCTCTTGCTTCTCGAACAACAATTCGAGAGCCTTCCACCTTGATAATTACTACTTTCTTATCTTTGCCGATAAAACTACCATCAGATACCGCATCGATACGTTCATTCTCAATACGTATAGTTCCTGAAGGTCTAAGCTGGGTCATCGTCTCTGCTATTTTTCCAACTAAATCTAAACGATTTTGATTAGAAACATACCCTTGCTCAGTAGTAGTAGCATCTGTCAAAATCATTTTATTTAACAATCTCACTCTTTTACCAAAGAATTTCACAATAATCACCATTCCTAATATAGCTACTGTTATTGCAATTAAAACAGCAACACTCATGTAAAAAAGATTACCACCTGCTAATATTATACTAAATAAAACAGCTGCTAAACCTATTATACCAATAATTCCTCCTGGTACAAAAAATTCAGCGATTATTAATATAATACCTATAACCAATAAAATAATGGATTCATACCCTGCCAATCCGGCTACAAGATGCCCGTAAAAGAAAAGACCTAATGAAAGTAATCCTACCGTCCCAGGAAGACCAAAACCTGGTGAATATAATTCTAGGACCAAGCCTAAGCTTGCAAGAGATAATAAAATCGGCACTACTACTGGATTTGTAACAATACGCGCAAGAGTTTCTACAAAAGCTTGCTCTGTTTCCACTACTTTTGCACCTTCAAGATTGCTTGCAGTTAGTAACTCAGCGAATGTCGAAACAGTTCCCTCAGAATAACCTACTTCTATGGCCTCATTTGCTGAAAGCGTTAACAATTCTCCCTTTCCTGCTCGGTACTGAGGAAGATCTACGGATTCATCAGCCATTGCCTGAGCATAAATAGGCTTTTTCCCGGTTCTTTCCGCTGCATTTATCATTTTAGCCTTCCAAGCACTTGTTGCTTTCATATCTGCAGCATTTCCTGCATTGTCAATGACAGCTGCAGCTCCCATAGAACCATTTGGTGACATATAAATTTCATCTGTGTGCAGTGCTAAGTAAGCCCCTGCCGATAATGCCTCTGAATTAATATAGGCTATTTTGCGAATATCGGTAGAATCTAACAGGTTCACGATACTCTCTGCAGAATTTACAAACCCTCCTGGCGTGTTTATATCGAAGATGATGGCATCTGCTCCTGCTTCCTCCGCTTCCTTAATAGAGCGCTTTAAAAAAGCATACAGACCATTCTCTACTTCCTTATAAACGGGAACTTTATAGACTAGCTTGGAGTCTGCAGAAAAAGCTGGAGTCAACATAGCAAAAGCGGCAAGCAGCAAACAAAAAGAAATTAACAGCCGCGATAATTTCACACTTAAACCTCCCTTCATCTATATGTATATTATTGTTTACGGATGAAAATCTTAAAAGTTTCATTTTATTAAGAAAAATATTTTGATTATGAGATAAATTTAATTGTTTATGTTCATGCCAATTGATTTGAAGACGGGATTACAGTGGTCCAAGAGTATAGTCTTAATACCTAGTGCAAGATAATGGAACGATACGAAAAAAATACCTAGGCATAAAAGCCTGGGCATTTTTCTTGTTTTTTATACTGTTAATTTGGTTGCAATTCATATACTAATAAAGTTGTTAGTTACGTTTTTGTTTTTCTCTCCATCAACCGAACCCTTAGGCATAATTTCTAGTATCGTTTTTCGATTGCTACTAAATCATACCTTTATTTGTCCTACAACACTATATCTACCATGGTTTTTGAAAGGTTATTCTTAAGTCATCTTTCACACGCATTAACTTTCCCCTTAACCCATCATACCAAGACGGAGCATCCATGATGACTTCATGATCTAGTGAAATCGATAACTTGTAGAATTTATATAAATTCGCATATCTTTGAAACCGTGGAAATTGAGCCACTATATCATTTTCTAGATTCATTTTAGAGCGATAACCATTCAAAAAAGATCGCATTAATACTTTTGAAGAAGGATTTTCCTCTCCAATAAAATCATCAAGGGCGGTTACAATATCAATCGCATACCAATGGTACATTGCATCATCAAAGTCGATTACATTGAAACTATTTTTATTCTCTTCAAAAAAGATATTATCCAGCTGGAAATCATAGTGTATAATTCCATACGTCTCATTATCCTTCGGTAGCGATTGAAGCCATGAGGTAACTTTATTTAGCTCCTCTAGGGCAATACGATCCGAAGGGTGCCTTTGAAACACGTCTTCCATGAGCTCCACTGTATCCAACCAACTTTTTCTTCTTACAAATCCAGGCTCGAATTTTTTCGACAAATAGTGTAGTGAGCCAAGTGATTCTCCCCACTTCTCCATCTGTATTTCAGTAATATCATCCGAATCCAGGTTAATCCCATTTGCTTTACTAAAGACAACAGCCATATACGTTCCTTCAGGAGCCATTAGTGTTTCAATTAATTCTCCATTCTTTGAACGAATTGGTACGACAGATGGAAAACCATTTAAGTATAAATATTGCATATACTCTAACTCAGCTTTCCATTGATCCATAGTTTGATTCTGTTCAAAACTAAATCGCAAAAAATATTGATTTTGATGTTGTTTAAAAGCATATACAAAGTTTGAACTTGCGCGCCATAGTTCTAATGATCCCTCATCATTTCCCCACAATTCAACGAGGTTTTGAGCGACGGTATGTGAAGCTAATACGTGTATCATGTTTTCTAAATTCATCATCTCTAGTTTTTCCTCCCATTACCTTGAGAGGTTAATACCCTAGTTAAGAAGTAATGCCTCTCATTAGTATGCTTTTTTGAAACTCTTTCATTTTCAATATGTCACCCCTTCCAGAAGTTTCGGCCATAAGAATTCAATAGCCCTATATCTTCTTTACATTCTATATATAATTACAAATCCCTTTTTTACGCAAAAAAGCAAAAAAAGCACTTGAACGATAATCGTTCGAGTGCTCAATTCTATTCGTTTATGGATTTTTTCAGTGCTCCCTATATTACATACAGCTAATCTCTTTCAAACTATAAATTAAAATAAACCGAGAAAATAAATTTTCTCGGTTTACATAATTGTAAATGTTAATCATACAGTACGTGTTTTGAACGTAGGGATGGTTGGGATTAAATTACCACTTACGTTTACGTGCAGCTTCTGATTTCTTTTTACGTTTCACGCTTGGTTTTTCATAAAACTCGCGCTTTCTAACCTCTTGAATTGTACCACTTTTAGATACAGTACGTTTGAAGCGGCGAAGAGCATCTTCAAGCGATTCGTTTTTGCGAACGACAGTTTTTGACATCTCTCTTTCCCTCCCTCCGAACACACGTCAGTACATAACCAAGTGTTATGTACTAAAAAATTATACCGTATATTATAGACTTGGTCAATACTTTGGTTTTAAATATTCACCAATTAATAATCTGACTTACTTTCTAAGCCATTTACAATATCTACACCAGAACTTGCACCTATTCTAGTAGCTCCTGCTTCAACCATAGCTTCTAAATCAGCAAGACTTCTAACTCCTCCAGAAGCTTTAACACCTAGCTCAGGACCTACTGTTTCGCGCATTAATTTAACTGCTTCGACAGTTGCTCCTCCAGTTGAAAAACCAGTAGAAGTTTTGACAAAATCTGCCCCAGCTAATTTAGATAATTCACTAGCTTTAGCGATCTGCTCATTTGTTAATAAACAAGTTTCTAAAATTACTTTTACAATAGCTTTTCCTTTAGCTGCTTGTACTACTGCTTCAATATCCTTTTGAACATAATCAAAATCGCCGTCTTTTAAAGCTCCAACGTTTAAAACCATGTCTATTTCATCTGCACCTTTTTCAATAGCATCCGTAGTTTCAAATGCTTTTACTTCGCTTGTGCTAGCCCCTAGTGGGAATCCGATTACGGTACATACCTTAACCGGTGAGTCTTTTAATAGAGAAGCACTTAGGCTAACCCAAGTCGGATTAACGCAAACAGATGCAAATACATGTTGTTTTGCTTCCCCACAAAGTTTTTCAATTTGATTTTTAGTAGCATCTTGCTTTAATAACGTATGATCTATAAGTGCTGCTATATTATTTGTCATTTTAAAATCTCCTTCTTAGTTGTACGTACCTCTTAATATTACTAGTAAACATAAGAAAAGCCAAGCAACTATGTTTCTTCCAACAAAAAAAGCTAGTGACCTAAGTCAAACTAGCTCTTTTACTTCTTCTAACACACGAACAAATTGACCAATATTTTGAGGATAGCCTGCTCGCGTTATTTTTACTCTTACTAATTTTCCGATCAGTTCCTCAGAGCCTGGTATAGCAACTTTTAAATAATTATCCGTATAGCCTTCTACCATGGTTTCTCCCGTTTCTGAAGTGATAACTTCCTCTGGGATGATTTCAAGAACCTCTCCCTCGAAGCGAGAGGCATATTCTACAGCCAGCTGATCATTTAAACTAATAAGTCTGTGTACTCGTTCGTTTTTAATTTCTTCATCCACTTGATTTTCCATTCTAGCGGCAGGGGTGCCTGTACGTTTTGAGTAAGGGAAAACATGTAGTTCAGAAAATCTTTGATCGCGAATAAAGCTATAGGTTTCCATAAATTCTTCTTCTGTTTCTCCAGGGAATCCAACGATTACATCAGATGTGATCGCCAAATCTGGAAGTGCATCTCTTAAACGATCTAATCGGTTCGCAAAAAATTCCATTGTATATTTTCTGCGCATTCTTTTTAGTACCGTATCTGAGCCTGACTGAATTGGTATGTGTAAATGTCTTACAACTATATTCGATTGCTTTAAAACATCGATTACTTCATCTGATAACTGACTAGCTTCTATTGAACTAATTCGAAGACGTTTAAGTCCCTTTACATTTGTTTCAATATCTCTTAATAATTGAGCAAGATTATAATCCTTTAAATCTTCTCCGTATCCACCAGTATGTATACCAGTCAAGACGATTTCTAGATAACCAGCATCAACTAACTGCTGTGCTTGTCTAACTACTTCTTGTGGGTCTCGGGATCTCATCAAGCCACGTGCCCAAGGAATGATACAAAAAGTACAGAAATTGTTACATCCTTCTTGTATTTTAAGAGAAGCACGTGTACGGTCAGTAAAAGCAGGTACATCTAGCTCTTCATATACACGATTTTTCATAATGTTTCCTACCGCATTAATAGGCTTACGCTCCATTTTATATTGTTCAATGTAACCAAGCATTTTTGTACGCTCTTGGGTACCAACGACAATATCCACGCCAGGAATCGCCATTATTTCTGCAGGAGAGGTTTGTGCGTAACAGCCGGTAACACAAATAACAGCATCAGGGTTTTGACGAATAGCTCTTCGTATAACCTGTCTACTCTTTTTATCACCAGTATTTGTTACAGTACATGTATTAATTACATAAACGTCTGATTTTTTTTCGAAGTCTGTACGTTCATAACCATTTTCTTTAAATAGTTGCCAAATGGCCTCTGTTTCATAATGGTTTACCTTACAGCCTAATGTATGGAATGCAACGGATGACATATCCTTACACCTCTTTCATTCATATTCATAGGAAATAGCAGCAAGCGCATATAACGGCGCAGTTTCAGTTCTTAATATTCTAGGGCCAAGTGCAATGGGTTGAAAATCATTATCTAAAAGTTGCTTAACCTCATGTCTATCAAGTCCACCTTCTGGACCAAAAACAATCAGTATCGATTGTTTATCATACACCTTTTTTAATTGGTCAGCAAACTTTTGTCGCTCTGTTAATTTTGCATCCTCTTCATCAGCAACAAATTTAACGTCATATTGCTTAGAGACTTCTATTAGGTCTTTCAAGCTCTTAGGACTATGTATGTGAGGAATAGATGAGCGATGGGACTGTTCCGCCGCTTCTTTTGCAATCTTTTGCAATCTTGCTATTTTTTTCTCGTTTTTTTGCTTGTCCCATTTCACGATAGAGCGCTTTGCTTCAAAAGGAAAGAGGGAATGCATACCAAGTTCAGTGGCCTTCTGTGTGATTAGTTCTAGTTTGTCACCCTTTGGTAATCCACAGGCAATAGAAACCTTAATTGGCATTTCATTTGTTTTTAACACTTGTTCTTTTGTTTCTAAAATGACTTCTTTGCTAGTTCCAGAAAGAATAGTCATAATATACGTTTCTTTAGCGGCCACTATATACACTTCATCACCAGGTGACATGCGCATCACTTGAATCATATGATGCGCATCGTCTCCAAGAATTTTTATAGTAGAATTCTCATCTAACGGTTTTTCTGTAAAATAACGTTGCAAGACAACTACTCCTTTACTTAACAGGCTTTCTTGAAATGATAGTTACCCAATCTTCCATCATCATTATTTCATCTATTTCAAAACCAGAATTTTGAAGAGCAGCTTTCACATCATCTTTTTTAGTCGAAATTATTCCAGAAGTTATGAATTGCCCACCAGACTTAACAATAGTATAAGCATCATCGGTAAATGTCATAATGATTTCAGCTAAAATATTGGCAACAACTATATCTGCTTGTTCTGTAATATTGTCTAATAGATTACCATGAGTAACTTTTACAATATCGCTCACTCTATTGATCGCGATGTTTTCTTGTGCAGATCTTACTGCAACTTCATCTAAATCAAGTGCGTGAACTGTAGCTGCCCCTAGTTTAGCTGCTCCAATAGATAACACACCAGAACCAGTGCCTACATCAACAACTGATAGGTTAGGCTTCACTGTTTTTTCAAGTGCCTGCAAGCACATAACGGTAGTAGGGTGTGTCCCTGTACCAAACGCCATACCTGGATCTAACTCTATAATTAATTCATCAGAGTTCACTCTATTATATTCTTCCCAAGTAGGAACAATTGTAAATCTGTTAGAGATTTTAACTGGGTGATAGTACTTTTTCCAAGCTGTCGCCCAATCTTCTTCGTCTACTTCGGTTACGGTAATAATATTATGTCCAAGGTCTATATTAAAATTTAGTAAGTTGTTGATCGCAAGTTTGATCTCTTCCACCGTTTCTAATAGAAAGCTTGTTTCAGCCAAATAAGCTTTAATACGCACTCCGTCTACTGGAAAATCATCTGGATTTAAGCTGTAGATCTCTCCAAAAACATCTTCTCTATCTCTAGCCAACTCTTCTGAATCCTCAATTACTACTCCACTAGCACCAGCTTCATGCAAAATATTGCTTACTGCTTCCACTGCCTCATTAGTAGTATGAATGGATAGCTCAGACCATTTCACTTGCTCCAACTCCTTATTCGCCTTTTATCGTTCTCTTGATTTTGTCAAATAATGTACTACCTTGCTCTTCCGGTATATCACCGCTGATTTCTGCAAACTCACGTAATAATTGTTTTTGTTTTTCGGTCAATTTCTTAGGCGTGATTACTTTTACGATTACATGCTGATCTCCCATGCCATAGCCATGCACATTTTTTACACCTTTTCCTTTAAGACGGAATTTCGTAGAAGACTGGGTGCCCGCTGGGATTTTTAATTTTACTTTTCCTTGGACAGTTGGAATCTCTACTTCATCCCCAAGTGCCGCTTGTGCGAATGTCAAAGGTAATTCGTAATAAATATCGTCACCATCACGTTCAAATCTTGGATCGGCTTTCACTCTAAATACAACGTAAAGATCTCCTGCTGGACCACCATTTACACCTGGTTCACCTTGACCGCTAACACGTAATTGTTGACCATCATCTACACCCGCTGGAATAGTGATTTTAATCTTCTTGCGCTTATTAACTGTTCCATTACCATGACACGTTGAACATTTATCTTTGATAATTTTCCCAGTTCCTTCGCAATAATTACATGCTCGTTTCGTTTGAATTCTTCCGAAAGGAGTATCTTGCGTAACATTAACTTGGCCGTTTCCGTTACAGTGTGTACATTTTTCTGGATGTGTGCCTTTTTTAGCTCCAGTACCATTACACGTATCACAAGTTTCTTCTTTAGCTACTTCAATCTCTTTTTCCATACCAAATACTGCTTCTTCAAATTCTATAGTCATAGAGTACTGAAGGTCATTTCCTTTTCTAGGAGCATTCGGGTCACGACGACGCGAACCTCCTCCTCCAAAGAACGAGCTGAAAATATCTTCAAATCCAAATCCATCCGCGCCACTAAACCCGCCACCAAAACCTTGGTTAGGACCTGCATGACCGAATTGATCGTATTGTGCACGTTTTTGATCGTCGCTTAATACTTCATATGCTTCTGAAATTTCCTTAAATTTATCTTCAGCGTTAGCATCCTTATTGATATCTGGGTGATACTGTTTAGATAATTTGCGATACGCCTTTTTTATCTCATCTCCAGAAGCTCCCTTGGCTACTCCAAGGACTTCGTAATAATCACGTTTGCTCATAGTTCACTCTCCTGCTCTGTTAACTTACACATAAAGATAATTGTAACATGGATAAATTCCTAATAGCAAAACAAATAGCGTATTTCTCCATGCTACTAATTACATGGAAAAAGCCAAAGCCGAAAACGGTCTTTGACTTTTCCTGTTGACATTACTTGTCTTTATCGTCCTTTACTTCTTCAAACTCTGCATCGACTACACCGTCATCAGATGGCCCGTCTTCTTGTTGTCCGTTAGCCGCTGCATCCGCTTGTGCTTGTTCATAAAGCTTCATAGTCAACTGTTGAACGATTTCGTTTAATTTATCTTTTTTCGCTTTAATATCTTCTAAATTTCCAGCTTCTAGAGCTGCTTTTAACTCTTCTTTTGCATCTTCAGCAGATTTTTTCTCATCGTCTGAAACTTTGCCTTCCAAATCTTTTAGTGTTTTTTCAGTCATAAACACTAATTGGTCCGCTTCATTCTTAACTTCTGCTTCTTCTTTGCGTACTTTATCCGCGTCAGCATTTGCTTCTGCTTCTTTTACCATACGTTCAATTTCTTCATCCGATAAAGATGAATTAGATTGAATTGTAATTGTTTGCTCTTTTTGTGTTCCAAGATCTTTCGCCTTAACATTTACGATACCATTTTTGTCGATATCAAACGTCACTTCGATTTGTGGTACTCCACGAGGTGCTGGTGGAATATCCGCAAGTTGGAAACGACCTAGCGTTTTATTGTCTGCTGCCATTGGTCGCTCACCTTGTAATACATGGATATCTACTGCTGGTTGGTTATCAGCAGCTGTTGAGAAAGTTTGAGATTTAGAAGTTGGTATTGTTGTATTACGTTCAATTAACTTTGTAAATACTCCGCCCATTGTTTCAATACCTAAAGAAAGTGGTGTTACGTCTAAAAGTACTACGTCTTTTACGTCACCAGTTAATACTCCACCTTGTACTGCTGCTCCCATTGCTACTACTTCGTCTGGGTTAACACCTTTATGTGGCTCTTTACCTGTTTCTTTTTTAATCGCTTCTTGTACAGCTGGAATACGTGTAGATCCACCAACTAAGATAACTTTATCAATTTGTGAAGAAGATAATCCAGCATCTTTTAATGCTTGACGAGTTGGAACCATTGTACGCTCTACTAAATGAGCTGTTAAATCATCGAATTTAGCACGAGTCATTGTAACTTCTAAGTGAAGTGGACCTGCCTCACCAGCAGTGATAAATGGTAATGAGATTTGTGTTGAAGTAACACCTGAAAGATCTTTTTTAGCTTTTTCAGCAGCATCTTTCAAACGTTGCACTGCCATTTTGTCTTTAGAAAGATCAATACCGTTATCCTTTTTAAACTCTTGTACTAGGAAATCCATAACTACTTGGTCAAAGTCATCCCCACCAAGACGGTTGTCCCCAGCTGTAGCTAGTACTTCAAATACGCCATCTCCAAGTTCAAGAATAGATACGTCAAATGTACCTCCACCTAGATCATAAACAAGGATTTTTTCATCGTGATCCATTTTATCTAAGCCGTAAGCTAGCGCTGCAGCAGTAGGTTCGTTGATGATACGCTCAACTTCTAGACCTGCAATACGTCCAGCATCTTTTGTAGCTTGGCGTTCTGCATCATTAAAATATGCAGGAACAGTGATTACTGCTTTTGTAACCTTTTCTCCAAGGTATTCTTCTGCGAAACCTTTTAAATATTGAAGGATCATTGCTGATACTTCTTGAGGAGTATAGTCTTTTCCTTCAGCACTTACTTTTTCACTAGTTCCCATTAAACGTTTAACTGAAGAAATTGTATTTGGGTTTGTAATAGATTGACGTTTGGCTACTTCCCCGACCTGTTTTTCGCCATTTTTAAAAGCTACTACAGATGGAGTCGTACGATTTCCTTCTGGATTTGGAATTACTTTTGGCTCTCCGCCTTCTAGTACAGATACACATGAGTTTGTTGTTCCTAAGTCAATACCGATAATTTTTGACATACAATTTTCCTCCTAATAAATACTGTTATATGCAATTTATATTATAACTGGCAACCTAATGGACACCAATAAAAATCAGTTTATATTTTATTCGTTTACTTTTACCATTGCTGGTCTAAGAATTCGATCCTTCAATTTGTAGCCTTTTTGTAGTTCTTGAAGAACAATACCTGAATCTTGGCTTTCGTCTTTTTCCTGCATAACTGCATGGTGAAGATTTGGATCAAAAGGTTTCCCCTCTGACTCAACTGATTCCAATCCTTCTTTTTCAACAGCTGCTACAAGAGAACGATAAACCATATCTACACCCTTAGTTAAAGAAATCGCTTCTTCAGATGTAGCTTCAACAGCAAGTGCTCGTTCTAAGTTGTCTAAAACAGGTAACAAATCGCTAAGTAAAGATTGGGCACGATATTTATAATCTGCTTCTTTATCCTTTTGAACACGACGTTTGTAGTTTTCAAAGTCAGCACGCAGTCTTACCGTACGATCTTGTTCTTCTTCTAATTGTTGTTTCAAAAGCGTTAGTTCGTCTACTTCTTCTACTTCAGTAGCTTCTTCTGATACATCTGCTTCTTTAGTTTCGATCGCTTCTTCAGTTACCATCTCTTGTTCTGCTGATTCTTCTTCAGTCGATACATCTTTTACTTCTTCTTTTTGATTTTCCATTTAGCAGCAACTCTCCTTTAATCGTGTTGACCTCGTAATATTCTAGACAACTCTCTAGATAAGTCCCCACTCATTACATCCAACAAAGATACTACACGTTTGTAATCCATTCTCGTGGGACCTATGATGGCAATAGAACCACTTTGCTCATCTCCAATATCATAAGAAGCTGTGATTATACTGCAATTATTCATTCCAAATTGGTTATTCTCAGAACCAATACTGATATTGATGCCTTTTTTGTTCAAATGGAAAAGTCCAGGGAATTCATTGACATGTTCCATCCAATACATAATGCTTTTTGCTTTTTCCACATCATTAAATTCAGGCTGGCTTAACAATTGCATTTTTCCACCATAGTACACTTTATCCTCATGCTCGATGATCATCGCTTGGTTTAGAGAACCAAGTAGGTCATTTAACCGACCGTTATTCTGACGCAAGACGAACTGAGTGACAGCTTCTAACTTCATTTGTAGCTCGTGTAAATATACACCAACTAAATGTTCGTTTATGATATTGACCATTTTTTCAATATCGGAAGCAGTAAAGGCCTCAGGAATAGAAAAAACTCGATTTTCAACATGACCACTGTCCGTAACGATTATAGCTACTGCAGAATCGTCTGTAAGAGGAACAATTGAAAATCTTTTGACTCGATGCTTTCTCACATCTAAGCCTAACATAATAGAGGTATAGCTCGTTAGTTCAGACAAAATATTAGCTGACTTACGAATTATTTGCTCCGTCTCAACCTTTCTTTCCTCGAAAACGGAACGAATTTGTTTAATCTCTTCTTTTGAAACCATTTGTGGAGTTAGTAAGTTGTCTACATAGTAACGATAGCCTTTTTCTGATGGCACACGGCCAGAAGAGGTGTGAGTCTTTTCTAAATAACCCATATCTTCTAAATCTGCCATTTCGTTTCGAATCGTAGCAGGACTAAACGGTACTTCCTCCTTTTTCGAAAGTTGACGAGATCCAACTGGCTGAGCGGTATCAATAAAATCATCCACCGTTACTTGCAATATTAATAATTGCCTGTTAGTTAGCATGATTATCACCTCTGTTAGCACTCATCTGTAGAGAGTGCTAATACTCATATAAAACTTATCAAATCTAAAGAAAACTGTCAACGATTATGCGCCAAATTATTTAAGGAAATATTGAAATACTTCATTACCTACAAAACGTCCTCGAGTTGTAAGGAAAATGTGGTCTTCTTCTAAAGCCACAAGCTCTTTATGAATTAACTCTTCGATTTCTTTCCCGTATACCTCATGCAAAGTCTTGCTGTATTTTTGTTCGAAGACGGTTAAAGAAACGCCTCTGTTTTTTCGAAGACCTAAAAACATCTCTTCTTCCATCTTTTCTTCATAAGTAACCTCTTTTTGCATCATAATAGGCTTTTCACCTAAATCTAGCTGCTGCATATACTTTTTAAGAGGGCCATGATTAGAATATCGTATTCCATTTACATAGCCATGGGCACCAGCCCCTAATCCTACATATTCGTCATTGTTCCAATATAAAAGATTATGCTCGGAGGCTTTTCCCTCATGAGAAAAATTACTAATCTCATATTGGTGATATCCGTTCGCTTTCATTTCATCCATTAAGAATCCATACATTTCTGCTTCTAAATCCTCACCAGGTAATGATAATTTCCCTTTTGATAGAAGGTTATAGAATATGGTCTTAGGCTCAACTAGTAACGAGTAGGCTGAGATATGGGGTATCTTCAGTTTAAATGCCTCTTGGAGGGATTCCTTCCATTGCTCCATCGTTTGATTTGGCAACCCATACATTAAATCAATGCTTATAGAGGGGAAATTTGTTTCCTTCGCATATTCAATTACTTTATATACATGTTCATTGGAATGTGTTCTGCCTAATACTTTTAACAAGTCTTGATTGAAAGTTTGCACTCCCATGCTTAATCTATTCACACCAAATTTTCGCATAAGCTGCATTTTTTCCAGGGTAAGCTCATCTGGATTAGCTTCTGATGAGAACTCCTTTACATGATCCAGTGGGATATGCTCTTGGATAAACGTTAACAACCGATCTAACTGTTCAAGTGATAAAGAAGTAGGAGTTCCTCCACCAAGAAAAATGGTTTCTATATGACCTTTCGATAAATCGTCTTTCCAAAGAGCCATTTCTTTCCCTAAAGACTCAATATACTCATCTACTGGCTGATTATGAAAATAGAATTTATTAAAATCACAATAATTACATATTTGATGACAAAAAGGGATGTGTATATATACTCCGCGTACCATTATAAGCCTTCTTTCTACGTTCATTTATAAATACGAAGAAGGAGGCAAATAGTGCCTCCTTCTCCTAGTTATTTATCAAGCATCAAATATTGCACTAATTTGAATACCGTTTTCCAAAATTACCTACATAAATTATAGCTTATAATTCATCTTCCTTCAAACTATTGAAGTTACACTGGATTTTCCGATTTATTTATTAAGTTGGAATGATTTTAAGCAAGATAACCATCTTAAAGAAAAGGAGATGGTATGAAGATGATAAAAAAAGCGTTTATAGCCATAGGGATATGTATATTAGCAACCACCGTGTCCATGAATATGTATTCAAGCACATATGCTCAAGACCAAGTTCCAGCATACGCGAAATGGGGAAAGTTAGCGGTAAAGGAGACACAAACTAAATATCCAAATGCGACTATTATTGACTACTTGCATATAGGAAGTGAAACAAAAGAGGATTCAACCATTGAAAGGTTTAAATTGTGGATGAAGGATGGCAATAAGGAATTTGGAGTTTTTATAAATATTAAATATACAACGGAAACAGGTAAATTAGTTAATATTGAATTTCAAGAAACTTCTCAGTAAATAAAAAAACATGGAGAGCTTAGAAAACTCTCCATGCTCATACCAGTATCGAACTCTCACCCATTGTGCTAATTGCTTTTGTGACACAGAAAAAAGCATCTCTTTTAAGATGCCTACAGTCTTTTTTCTTTTAAAAATAGAAGTAACGCGAGGAAGAGTTGATTTCCGCTACGAACGGACGCTTTCCGCGGGCACGGCTTCAGCCGCTTCCCTCGCTGCGCTCAGTCCAGGGTCTTCAGCTCGCGCTGTTCCCGCTGGAGTCGCCGTTCTTCGCTCCAATCAACGGGGCCTCCTATAAAATGAATGAGGTGATGGATATGATGACGAAAAATCAAACCAATGAACGCGAACAATTAGAAATCTTGACTATTGAACAGTTGGTACCACAAGACCCTTTCGTAAGTTAGATGCGGCAATTGATTTTTCCATTATCTATCCATTGGTTGAAAACCTTTATTCGACAATAGGGAGACCTAGTATCGACCTGGTGGGACGCCCAGTCGTTGTTGCCACTGATGCAGCCTACAAGATATTTTTAGATGGTCTAACACATGTCATAAGTTGTCTCTAGGTTATTTTTAAAGCTCGTCAAATTTCAATCTATTATGCCAAATAGTATGAAAGATAATCTATCTGAAATGACCGCACAGGATTATGGTTTAATCAATATGTAATGGTGAACTTACATACGAGAATTATAAAGGGATCATCAACAAGCACATTAATCCTACTTTTGTAAAGTAGATGTTGAAAGCTTTAAAGCCTGATATTCTTCAAAATTTTTCAATGGTATAAAAGAGTGAAGGTTTTGCAAGTAAGACCCGTATTATTTCCACACGTCATTAAATAACTCAATAATACACGCTGGATATCCTAATAAGCTAATATACGAAAACCCTGTGCAATATGTCAGAACTCCGGGTTATAAACGAAAAAAACCACAGAGAGCGATTTAAAGATGCTCTCCATGGAATTAATAATGAGAATAACAATTTACTTTACGATAACAACTCTTTTTACATTCCATTTCACATTGGACTGGATATAGAAATGCGTAAGCGAAGTATGCGATTGAAATGGGGATTGAAATAACTTGCCACCCAAACCTAATTTCGGTGGCAGGAGGGTGGCAAATGCTAGTTATTCAAAATCACTAATATACGTTAAACCTTGGTATTACTTATTTATTCGGCTCATCCATCTTAAGGACTGCCATAAACGCTTCTTGAGGTACTTCTACAGAACCTACTTGTTTCATACGTTTTTTACCTTCTTTTTGCTTTTCAAGAAGTTTACGTTTACGTGAGATATCTCCCCCGTAACATTTAGCTAAAACGTTTTTACCCATAGATTTAATCGTAGATCGTGCAATAATTTTTTGTCCGACTGCCGCTTGAATTGGTACCTCAAACTGCTGTCTCGGAATTAGTGCCTTCAGCTTCTCAACAATCAGCTTCCCGCGCTCGTATGCAAAATCTCTGTGCACGATAAAGCTTAAAGCATCTACTTTTTCCCCGTTCAACAAAATATCCATTTTTTGTAGTTTAGATTCCTTGTAACCGATAAGTTCGTAGTCAAAGGAAGCATAACCTTTAGTGCTGGATTTTAATGAATCAAAGAAATCATAGACTATCTCGGATAGTGGAATTTCATAGATAATATTTACACGAGCAGAAGATAAATAATCCATTGTGATGAAGTTACCACGCTTACGTTGGCAAAGCTCCATAACAGATCCTACATAATCCTCTGGAACCATAATAGAGGCTTTAACATAAGGCTCCTCTATTGCGTCTACCTTTTGAACGTCTGGCATCATAGAAGGATTATCAACCTTTAAAGTTTCTCCACTAGTCAGCTTTACATTATAGATAACACTTGGTGCTGTCGTAATAAGATCAATTTTAAATTCACGTTCGATACGTTCTTGAATGATCTCCATATGGAGCAATCCAAGGAAGCCACAGCGATATCCAAAACCTAGCGCTTGGGAAGATTCTGGTTCAAACTCTAGTGCAGAGTCATTTAGCTGTAGTTTTTCTAATGCATCTCGAAGATCATTATATTTAGAGTTATCAATTGGGTACAATCCACAGAACACCATCGGATTCATCTTACGGTAACCCGCTAATGCGACTTGTGCTGGATTATTCGCCAAAGTAATAGTATCCCCGACACTCGAGTCTCCAACATCCTTCATAGAGGCTGTTAAGAAACCAACATCTCCGACAGTCAACTCATCACGTTGAGTAGTTCTAGGTGTGAAGACCCCTGTTTCTACTACATCAAATTCTTTGGCCGAGGACATCATTTTAATGCGATCTCCGGGTTTTACAGTTCCTTGCATAATTCGAATATAAACAATTACACCACGGTATGGATCAAATAATGAGTCAAAAATCAATGCTTCTAAAGGTGCTTCTGGATCACCAGTTGGCGCAGGGACTTTTTCCACGATTTGCTCTAAAATTTCTTCTATACCAATACCAGCTTTTGCTGAGGCATGAACAGCTTCTGAAGCATCTAAACCAATTACTTCTTCCACTTCTTTTTTTACACGTTCTGGATCAGCTGCAGGTAAATCAATTTTATTGATAACTGGTAAAATCTCTAAATCGTTATCTAATGCAAGATAAACGTTAGCTAACGTTTGTGCTTCAATTCCTTGTGCAGCATCTACAACTAAAATAGCACCTTCACAGGCTGCTAAGCTTCTAGACACCTCATAAGTAAAATCGACATGTCCAGGGGTATCGATCAAATGGAAAATATATTCTTCTCCATCCTGTGCCAAATACTTTAGCTGAACTGCATTTAATTTAATTGTAATTCCACGTTCTCTTTCAAGATCCATAGAGTCTAACAATTGGTCTTTCATTTCTCTAGATGTTAACGTCTTTGTTTTTTCTAAAATACGGTCAGCAAGCGTTGACTTCCCATGATCTATATGGGCGATTATAGAAAAGTTTCGTATCTTTTTCTGTCGTGCCAGTCTCTCTTCATTATTCATGCTTGTTCACTCCTAATTAAACTATTATGAATTATAGCAGTGAACAAGCGATACATCAATGTTAGGATGCATTTTGTTGATCAAAAACATTTGAAACTGCTTTCGCTAAGATTGCAATTGTCCTATTTAGTTCGACTTCTGTACTGTCAATGCCACCTAATTCAATAAGTATGGTGTTTTTATTTAGGTCTTGATTATAGACTCCATCTACACCTTTTCCAGTTTTCAAGAGAACGCCTCTTGAGATACCTGGGACTATTGTATTCATTTGTTCCGATAGTTTATTAGCTAGTTGCTCATTCCATTTATAATTTGCATGCTCGCCACCTACAACAAGCATGATTTTTGCATAGCTCTCTTCTCCAACTTTTAACGTAGTCACTTTTGCTTTTGCAGAGTCTCGGTGAATGTCTAGTACAATATCATAGTTGTTTTGAGATAAGGCTTTCTGGACTAAAGGTCTAACCGAGTGATAATCTTTTGTGCCATGTGGATTATCGCTTGTTAGAAAATCAGTTTCTACATTATGAAATGCAAACTGAGCAGTAATTTGCTCTTGAAAATTAGTAATATTTTTTTCTGGATGATAGATTTCAATTTTTTCTCCGCTGGCAGCTAAAATTGGTTTAAAAGCTTCTTGCCAATGGGTAAAGTACACGAAAGCTTTTCGTGGCGGCTGCAAAATCTCTGCTACCGGATCGGCCTCAGCTTCCGTTTCGGTTTCGGTTTCGGTCTCAGTTACCGGCGGTGTTTCAATTTGTGCCGCATAAACAACCGGGATATCCTCTTTTTTCTTTTCTACTGCTTTTTCCGTTGTCATGTCCATGCTAAGAGGTGTTTGGACTGTTGCGATAATAATAGGCGCCAAAAATAAGAGCAATAAAATACTAGTTAGCTTCTTTAACGTATTAGTCATAGGTTCCACTCTCCTCACACAATCGTATGAGAAGAGAAGAATTTTTAGAACGACCTATTTACTTACAAGCCAGGTTTCAATCCCCGTAGAAAGCATATACGCGTACTGTTCCACCCATAAATCTGTTTCCTTTGGCGTAACAAATAAGGATGGATTTTTTCCAACAAATACTTCCTCAAATAATTTTCTTTTTTCATCCGTCGACCAGCCAACCCATTCACCAAATATTGGCTCAAGGACTTTTTTATCTATATTCGTTTTATTAGAAACCATAGGAGTAACGGCTAAGGCTGAAGATGGTTTTCCTTTTTCCTCTACGCGTGCCGCCACATGATGAATAACCTGTTCAATCGCATCTGCATATAAAACTGGCCCATCCACCACCATAGGTACCCCAATCGCTGTGACAGGAACGTTATATACTTCTTTAGAAATTTCCTTACGCTGGTTCCCCACTCCTGATCCTGGGTGAATCCCCGTATTCGTGATTTGGATCGTCTTACATAAACGCTCGCTATTTCTAGCTGCTAAAGCATCCATCACTATAATTAAATCCGGTTGAAACGCTTCACTAATAGCACTTACAAAGTCGCTTGTTTCAAAGCCTGTCTGGCCAGTAACACCTGGTGCATACATGACTACCTTTATTCGTTCATTATTAGTCAAAGATGAATTTTGAAGATACTCGATTGCTTTTGGACCAATTGCATCCGGGGTAATGGTTGCATTTCCAAGACCAATGATTAATATTTTGGATTGGTCTGTAAGTGTAATCTCTTTATGCATATCCCGGAGATGGTCAATAAAGGTCCTAGCAATATTCTCAAAACTTTTTTCATCATCTGGACTTAAGGTCAGATCCGTCAAGGTAATATATTTCCCTTGTTTTTTACCTATCTGTTTCTCCCCTTCTGCATCCACTTCTATCGATGTAACCAATACAGCGCCATTACGAGATTCCTCAAATTTTATACCCTTGGATTTATCCAATGTTTCTTTTTGACTTTCCGAACGGTGCTTTACCATTTCATCGGATTCATCGATTAAGTCTGTTCTTCCCCACATAATAATCACCTCCAAAATAGTTTGTTCAAAGTGTCAAGTAAATATTCTTTGCATTTATATATTGCAATTTGTTTTTTCGTTTGTTAAAATAATGCTTGTTGTATAAATTCAGTTACCAACAAAATGTATCATCTCAGACCTTACTAGGAGGTGAAAGGTATGCCAAACATTAAATCTGCAATCAAACGTGTTAAGAAAAATGAGACTTTAAACACTCAAAATGCAAAGGCAAAATCAGCTATGCGTACTGCTGTCAAAAAAGCTGACACTGCTGCACTTAATAACGATGAAAACGCAAAAGAACTTATTAAAACTGCGATTCAACAAGTTGAAAAAGCAGCTTCTAAAGGTTTAATTCATAAAAACGCAGCTTCTCGTAAGAAAGCTCAATTAATGAAAAAAGCGTAAATAAAAAAGACTGTTCCGATGTCAAACTCGGTCAGTCTTTATTTTTTTTCATTAAATCATATTTTCTAAGAAGTTTCAGAAATAGAAAAAAGAGCTTGGAGAACTATTTCCAAGCTCTCTATTCTTATACTACCCGTTAAACTCATAAGAATCTTTCAATCCAATGCCATTATTTCAATAAAAATAGTTCAAGAATACGGTCTCTATTTGTATTCAATGACTTTAACTGCAAATCTACTGTAGCCAAGTCATTCAATGTATTTAAGAGCTTTTCCTCTTGATGTAACAAAGGATTGTCAAATAGCAATTTAACTCTGTAAGGGTGCACTTTTAATTGAGACGCGATTTGTTGCGCATGATAGCCTTTTTTCTTAAGATGACTCACCTGAATCATTAATCGCACTTGAGAAGCGATCAAGGCATTTAACTTCAAAGGATCTTCCTTACGCTTAAGTAAATCATGATAAATCGCCATTGCCTCACTTTTTCGTCCAGATAAATACGCGTTGCCTAAAGTGAAAACGTCCTCCTCTAGCGTTCTGACAAGTAAAGATTTGACGGTATCTGCATCAATCTCATTCTCTTCTCCGATATATGTCGAAATTTTAGCTATTTCTGTTCTTAGTTGAACTAAATTTGTTCCCCCACTTTCAATTAGTCGTTCAATAGCTTCATCTGTAATCGTTTTTCCTTCATTTGAAACTTCATGCAACACCCAGCTTTTTAAATCATGAATTTGTAGACCAGCAGCTTCAATCACATTTGCTGTTTGCTTTATAGCTTTAGTTATCTTTTTGCGTTCATCCAGCTTTTCATAAGGTGCTACAAACACAACAATGGCAGTAGAAGAAGGATCTTTAAGCCAATTTTCTAGTAGAGCAGTATCGTGAACAATTTTTTCTTTGCCTTTTTCCGAGGCTTTTAAGAAAAATGCATTTTTGGCGATTATTAACTTTTTCTCAGAGAAAAAAGGAAGTGTGTCTGCCTCGTAAATGACATGTTCAATATTTTTTTCCTCTAAATCGAAGTAAATGACTTCTGCTTCTCCATCTTCTTCGAGTTTATTCTTTAATTTTTTTATTGTTTCTTCGATAAAATATGCTTCCGTGCCATATAATAAATAGACGTTTGATATTTTACCGTTAGAGATTTGCATCCATTTTTCTGAAATCATTTTGAATCTCCTTGCTCATCATTAGTATATTTATTATAACGCAATTGAAGTGAAAACTTTGTGACATTATGTATTTATAGCGAAAAAGAAAAGTTTGTGTGTAGATTTTTTTTTCGCTATCCTATATAATTATGTGGAAATAGGAGGGGTAACAATGAATGAATTTGAGCAAAATGTACAGTCGAAGCGTAATGACGCGATCGATTCTGGCGTAGGCTTTGTAGTCTCCTTTGGATTTTTTACAATTATGTTTGTAATTGCAGTAGTTATTGAGTTTCTTGCTCGATAATACATGAGAAGGGTTTTGTCTAATTTATAGACAAGACCCTTTTCTCTATTCTAATGTGGAAAAATAGTTACTTCCCCTTTTTTCGTTATTATAACCTCAATAGACCCATCCTTCCCTGTTTGAAAATAGGGTATGTCCAATTTGTTAAGACGCTCTACAACTTCAGGGTGCGGATGCCCATAACGGTTATTCAACCCGGCCGATACTATGGCAAATTTAGGATTAGCTTTCTCCAAAAAAAGCTGCGTACTAGAAGTTTTACTTCCATGGTGGCCCAGCTTAAGTATGGTTTGTCCCTCAATCTGCTTGGAATACTCTGTAGCTAACACTCGCTCTCCATTGCTCTCCAAATCTCCTATAAACAACCCCTTGAAATATGCATTTTTCATAGACAGCACTAAAGAATCATCATTTCCTTCATAGTTTACATCCTTTGGATATAAATAAATAAGCTGATAATAGGACGACTCAATCACTTCTCCCGCCCCTTTCTCAAAAACTGAGATTCTTTGCTTATTAATTTCTTCTCTTAAGTCTTTCATAGCATCTTCCTCATAAGAACCTGGAGTAATATGTACTTCCTCAACTTTTATCTCTTGAAGAATTTCCTCTGCTCCCTCCATATGGTCTGCATCTGCGTGAGATAAAATCATCACGTCAATTTTACTGAAACCTCTCCCTTTTAAAAAAGGGACTACGACTTGTCTACCAACCTCATACACATTTTCGCTTTCCATCCATTCTTCCTGATCAAATCTTAATAAACCACCAGCATCAATTAAAATAACCTTCTCCCTTTTCGGCATTTCGATAAGAATAGAGTCCCCTTGACCTACGTTTAAATAAGTTATTCTAGTTTTAGTATCAAAATAGGGAGATAAATGGAGTATAACGATTGGTACAAAAAGAATGCAGAGTGATAGAAACACTTTAGATTTGTTCTCTACTAAAATGAAAAAAGTAAAAATACTTATATAAGCAGTCACGACTAACCATAGCTCAGGCTGTCCAGGATTCCACATTTGAAATGGCAATGCACCTAAAAAAATGATGAAGTCATCTAGCCAAATTCGTAGTGGCTCATAGATTCGAAAAATAATATTGCTGATTACGGGAGAAAGAAATGTCAATGGGAGCACAAAAATATTAATTGGTAGTATAACAAATGAAAATAGAGGAACAAACAAAAGGTTGGCTAAAAAAGAAGAAAGAGAAATCTCATAAAATTGATAGATTAAGAGAGGGTATACCATCAGCTGACAAATAGCTGTAATAAGAAAGGACTGAACTAAAGGATTGTTGCTTAATCTTAACAAGCTTGAGGAAAATATTAGTGAAAATGCAGCTAAGTAGGATAATTGGAAGCCTGTTTGATAAACAACCCAAGGAGAGGAAAACAAAAATAAAATGAAACTTAAAGAAAATGCATCTGATATGATTAACTTATTATTTATAAGACTACTGATCAACAAAATTTCTGTTACAGATACAGCTCTCCATACCGAGGGAGCTCCTCCTGCAATAAATCCGTATAACGGTAATGCTAAAATTAGAAGCCAATTTGCGGTTTCTCTTCTAACGCCTAGACGCACCATTACTTCATAGAGCAACATCACTACTAATGCCACATGTAAACCAGAGATTGCAAATAAGTGAGTGATACCTAGGGTCAGATATGCATCCTGAAGATCTAGAGGCATACTTTCTCTGCTACCTATTAGTAAAGCTTCTGCTTCGGCTTGGAGGCTTGCTGGAAAAGTAAGTTGGATATGCTGCTTTAGTTTGAAGCGTTGTTTAGCCATATAAGTTCTAAATCCCGTCTTCAAAGTTAACATTTTATATTCTTCAACGGCTATTTGACCAATAGCCCCATGACTCTTTATATACTTTTCTATGTCAAAAGCATATTTATGAGAAGTTGGTCTTTCTATAGCTTTTTCCACCTTAACTTGTAACTCCAAACCAGTTAAAGAGTTATTAGAAAAGTAGTCTTTATCGTCTTCGTTTAATATTTTTAGCTGAACATACCACTTTTGGTTTGTATCTGAAGTAGCAAAGCCTCTTATAAATCTCCCATTAATACGATAGTTATCCGTCCAAGTAATTGTTTTTACGTCCTTATGTTCGACCTTTTCTGGATTTATATGATCTACATAAAAAAAAGTAAAGAAGCCTAAAGAAATAATAGTAATAGTTAACATTATCGAAATTTGCCTATAAATAAACCAACAGAATAATAGCACGAATAAGATTAGCAGCCTTGTCGTTTCAAATGCTGCTAGAGTAGCAAGTAAAATGGACAAGGCTACATATATTACATTACCTTGGATTCCTCCAAACCGAATAATTCTGCCACCTTCCTCTCATAAGGCAGAAGTTCCTCCTCACTTGCTCCCTTGTCCCTTAGCTTCGTTATAAGCTCCATATAAAGGGTTACCTTCTCGTCACTAAGGAAATCAATCTTACGCTCGTCAAAGGGCACGTGAATGGTCTCTACGCCTGCTTTGTTCAGTAATTCTATTGCATAGGAATTATTTTTATAGTCTTGCGCATAGTACAATCTTGCAATACCAGCTTGAATGATTGATTTCGTACAAGGTAAGCATGGGAAATGGGTCACATATAAGTCTGCTCCACCGACTGTAATACCATATTTTGCACATTGTAAAAGTGCATTCATCTCAGCGTGCACCGTTCTAACACAATGGTTATCAACTACATAACATCCATCATCGATACAATGCTCCCCACCCGATATGGACCCATTATATCCTCCAGCCATGATTCTTCTATCTCTTACAATGGTAGCTCCAACTGCTAAACGCGTACATGTGCTTCTTAGTGCTAATAAGTGGCTTTGTGCCATGAAAAATTGATCCCATGTAATTCTCTCCATATTAAATACCCCCTAAATAATACTTCTTTTAGTTTAAATCTTTCATGGATAAACTTCAATCAAGCCTATTATTTAACAGTGATATAAGTTTCAAGCTTTTCAAAAGTCTTTTGACCGATTCCAGTAACCTCCATTAAATCCTGAACAGATTTAAAACCACCATTTTCCTCTCTATAAGAAATAATGGCTTCAGCTTTTGCCGGACCTATTCCTGGTAAAGAGGTCAAGCCTTGTATATCTGCTTTATTAATGTTGATCAGCTGATCTTTTGATGAACTGGTAGCGGAATTAGCAGGGGTTACAACCTCTTCACCAACTAAAGGGACATAAATTATCATCTCATCTTCTACTTTTTGAGCATGATTAATTGTTTTACTATCACCTTCAGGCAAATACCCACCCGCTAGTTCTATAGCAGTTAACACCCGATCACCATTTTCGAGTTCATAGACTCCTGGATTTTGGACAGCTCCTTTAACTTCTATAAATATGGAGTTATCTTCTTCAATGTTTATTGTTTCTACAGTTTCTTGTAAGTTTGTATCGTCTAAAAGGGAGGGTTGTATTGGTTCAGCCGAGGGGACAGCTGAAAAAAATTGCTTTTGAAGAAATAGAAACACTAGGAGAGTTAATACTCCAATAGGGAGTATCAGCTTTTTAAGCTTACTAGATTTAATCTTGGGGATCATGCATCAGCCTCTTTTCTTAAAGAGGTAAATGATATGGAGATGTACAAAATATACCAAATTTACCTCTTCTTGAAAAGAGTTATTTCACTGCACGTATAAAATATCTTTCAATTTCATCGGTGGGCTGTTCGTCAAAAATATTTGTTTCCGTATAAACTTGCGAAAATCCTACACGCTCTAAAAGTTTTATATAAACTTCAAGAGGAAAACTTCTTTGATAATGGGATTCCTCAAATCTTTCGTAATAGCCTGATGCAGCATCACGGACGAAGAAAGTAATATCGTGGTAAATAGAATGTTCTTCTTCTCCTTGCTCCGTGTTCCATATATAAGCTACCCGCTCATCTTCATATGTAAATGGTCCATCAGGAAAGATATGATTCATTTTATATTCCGAGTGAATGTCAAAGAATAACTGACCTTCTTCATTCAATGCAGAATAGACCTGTAGAAAGGTTTGTTCTACCTCTTCTAAAGTTTCCAGATAGTTTAATGAATCTATCGCTATCACTGCAACGTCTAAATCGGAAACTCCATCGATATCGGTCATAGACTGGCACAAAAACGTTATATCTGTATTTTGCTCGGTGCTTCTACTTTGGGCAACTGTCAGCATTGACTCAGATAAATCAATGCCGATTACTTCATATCCAGCTTTTGCAAAGCTGACACTTAGTACACCTGTGCCACAGCCTATGTCCATTAAACGTTTATTTTTAAAAATAGGTGCTTTAGCCAGCACCCATTCTGCATATTTATCATATGGTATATCTGACATCAACGAATCGTAGATGAAGGCGAACTGGTCGTAAGTAGACATTATGCGTCATGTCCTACTTCAATCATTGGAGCATCGCCCCATAGACGTTCTAGGTTATAATAAGAGCGCTCATCTTTATGGAATACGTGTGCTACCACATCTCCCATATCAACTAATATCCAACGAGCCTCATCGAAGCCTTCCATACGTTTTACATTGAATCCAGCTTTATCTGCTTGTTCAAACAGTTCCTTTGCAATCGCTTGAACTTGACGATCTGAGTTAGCGTGACAAATTAGAAAGTAATCCGCAAGTAAAGATACGCCTTGCATATTTAAAATTACAATATCCTCCGCTCTTTTGTCGTCTGCCGCTTTATAAGCTATTTCTACTAATGATTTGTTTGAAGTCATTCTTTCACTTTTCCTCTCTTTTGTATCAAGTCATTATAACAATGAAATGAATCCGAAAAAACCGGCTGTCTTTTTTTGATCAAAAATGTCATGCTGTGCTGGACGCAACTAAGCATCCCTTCTTCTAAATCTTGATTTGCAATTTCCCTTAATACTTCTACTCCAGGGAAACTTCTACTAGGTTCAATCATATCTGCAATATAGACGATTTTTTCTAAGTTAGACATCCCTGCCCGGCCCGTCGTATGATACTGAATAGCATTAAGAATATCCGCGTCTTCAATATTAAACTCCTGCCTTGCTACATAGCTTCCCACAGGAGCATGCCATAATTCATGGTGAAAATTTAAAAGCATCGGGTCCATTTGCTCTGAGATAATTATTTCTTTCAGCCAGGACTTTTCTGCATATTTTACACTGTCATGTAATATGCCAGCAATTTCAGCTTTTTCTATATCCTCACCGTATTTAGCTGCAAGCTGTGTAGCTGTCTCGGCTACACCTCTCGTATGGATAAAACGGCGCTCTGGCATTCTGTCTTTCATTTGAAGAAGCATAGATTCAAATTTCATACAGATTCTCCTTTTGAATGTATTCTCTAACCTGAGCAGGAATTAGAAATTTTGTTGTTTCTCCATTCTTCAGTCGTTCCCGTATGACAGTAGAAGAAATATCGATTTGGGGAATATCTAAGGTAATAATAGGATATGCAGACACGATAGAGGTATTTGGTCTTGCAACACCAACCAAACGCACTAATTTTAAAAGATCGTCAATACGGTGCCATTTAGATAAATACTCTACCTGGTCTCCGCCAATAATGAAATAAAACTCGGTGTCTGCTTCTTGTTCTGTTAATAGTTGCATCGTATCAACAGTATATGAGGTTCCCCCTCGAATAAGCTCAATCGTTTCAATAGCCATATATGGCACCTGTTCAATAGCAAGCTTTAGCATTTCTAATCGCTGTTCGGAAGTAACTCTTGTATCCTTTGATTTATGTGGAGGAATAGCATTCGGCATCAGTCTTACTTCATCTAAATGAAGTGCATGATACACTTCATTTGCAATGATTAAGTGGCCAATATGTGGAGGGTTAAAAGTCCCCCCCAATATCCCTACTTTTTTTGTCATGCACGATTCACTTTTGGAAGCTCAATTCGTTTGTTGTTTTTAGACTGCTTGTACAAAACAACCGTTAAACCGATTAACTGGACAAGCTCTGCTCTAGTGCCTTTTGCAAGTGCTTCTGCCACCTCGTGCTTTTCATCCTCACAGTTTTGTAAAATACTGATCTTGATCAATTCACGTACTTCCAACGCTTCGCTAATTTGCTTAGTCATTGCATCATTAACGCCACCTTTACCTACTTGAAATATTGGTGACAAATGGTGAGCTTGACTACGTAAAAACCTTTTTTGTTTACCTGTTAACATAATTATCCTCCTAATTGCTCTGTCAATCGTTGAATCATATCATCTGTATTCGGATAACTTCCGTTCCAATATGAAAAAGCTAAGGCACCTTGATGGACAAGCATACCTAAACCGTTAATTGTTCGAACATTGTACTTTTCTGCTTCCTCTAAAAAAGGGGTAACTAAAGGATTATATACAATATCCGCAACAATTGTATACTCTTTAATACCTTTTAGTTGAATAGGAAGCTCTTTACTCTTACTTTTCATACCAAGAGGAGTTGTTTGAACAACGACATCAAACGATTGTAATTGTTCCTCTGCCTCTAGGTATGTAATTGCTTGACCAAATTGAAGCTCATCTACAAGTTTTTTTGCATTTTCTAATGTCCGATTTGCAACGGATAGATTTTTATATCCCAGCTGCTTAAAGGCAAATATAATTCCTCTAGCTGCCCCGCCTGCACCGAGCATCAATATTTTATTGGATTGGTCAGTTACTCCAAGCGAACGGATAAACCCTAATCCATCCGTATTATAGCCCACGAATTCCCCTTCATCGGTTTTGACGACTGTATTTACAGCTCCAATTTTGGCAGCTGATTCATCCAGGCGGTCCAAAAAAGGAATGATGGCTTCTTTATATGGTACCGTTACATTCCATCCACTACACCCCAGAAGCTTTAAACCTTCGATAGCGTCCTCTAGCTTCCCATCCTTCACATGAATAGGAATGTAGCTTGCATTGATATTTTGCTCCTGTAGCCAAGCATCATGCATATAAGGTGATAATGAATGGGCAATTGGATCACCTATGACTGCAAACCATTTTTTCAAACTTACTTCCCCCTAAATAAGAGATGGACGAATAGAAATCTCTACACCGGCAGGAGCATGTGCTGCTATCACAACTCCGCCTTTTTGCACGGTAATCCAACCAAGTCCTGAAAATACGATATCCGTTTTATCATCTTTTATCTTAAATTCATGTCTTACTAAAGGTGGTAATAGGTCTATAAATTTCTCAGAAGGCGGTGACAACAATTGACCGCGATGCTCTTGCCATAAAGTATCAGCATTCTCAAGCTTCGTACGATGAATTGGAATATCGTTTGCTATATGACAAGTAAAGGCAGATCGTTCGCCCTTTATAAAATCAAATCGAGAAAGTCCTCCAAGATAGAGAGTTTGCTCACTATTTAGTTGGAAAACCTTTGGCTTCACTTCTTTTTTAGGTGTGATATATTTTAGCTCCGATGGATCTAAGAAATGGGCCATTTGATGATGATTGATGATTCCTGGAGTATCATATAGAGCTTTTTTATCGTCTAAAGGTATCTCAATCATGTCTAAGGTTGTCCCAGGAAAATGAGAAGTAGTGATAACTGCTTCTACACCGGTAGCCTGTTTAATAATCCTGTTTATAAATGTAGATTTACCAACATTGGTACAGCCTACTACGTAAACATTTTCACCTTTGCGATAATGCTCTATGGCCTCCATAGCTTCTGGCATACCAGTACCTTTATGTGCACTGACAAATAGAACATCAATTGGTGATAGGCCAAGTTTTTTTGCTTCTTGCTTCATCCAATTGATTACTTTGTTTTTCTTCACTGATTTCGGCAGTAAATCTGCTTTGTTTGCTACTAATAGTATCGGATTGTTACCAACAAATCGGTGTAGGCCGGGTAGCCAGCTTCCGTTAAAATCAAAAATATCTACAATCTTCACAATTAGTCCTTTTTTTGTTCCTAAACCATTTAAGATTTTTAAGAAATCATCATCGGTTAAAGATACCGGCTGCAACTCATTGTAATTTTTTAAACGAAAACAACGCTGGCAAATAATGTCCTCTTTTTCTAACGAAGAAACAGGAGCATATCCTGGATCTCCAACTACCTCGGTTTGGATTACTGTTCCACAACCTATACATTTTGGTGCTTCTGTCACGCTTCTTCCTCCCATGTAACTTGTCCTTTTTTGTCCAAGTAACTAAAAATTCTTCTCTCCACCATACGATTGAACTTCGTCACGAAACCATCTGATTTTGCGACAGGTATCACTAGAATGGTATGGAGCTTTTGTCTATTTCCGCCAAAGACATCCGTTAATAGCTGATCACCAATAACTACAACTTCCTCTTTTTTAACGGACATTATACTAAGAGCATGACGAAAAGCCTTTCCTAAAGGCTTTTTTGCTTTATATATAAAAGGAATCCCTAATGGATCTGCAAATGACTTAACACGTAATTCATTGTTATTGGATACAATGGTTACTTGAATACCTGCTTCTTTCATATTAGTGAACCATTCTATTAGCTTAGGGGTTGCATCTGGTCGATCCCATTCAACTAATGTATTATCCAAATCTGTAATAATTGCCTTTACGCCCTTTTCCTTTAACATTTCCGGTGTTATATGAAAGACACTTCTAACAAATTCACTTGGTATAAAATTTGAATACAAAGACAAACACTCCACTTCGACACTTTTTCTTTAACGATTATAGCATATTTGCGAGTCTCTCACCCATTCGAATAAACTTTCCAGGAGTTATTTCTCTTGAAAACTCTATACTGTCTTCTTCAAATAACAAAACTACTGTTGAACCGAAAGAAAAGTAACCTACCTCTTCTCCCTTTTTCCATTCTAACTCCCTGTTAGTGAGTTCAATGGAATTCACGAACATTGCCCCCACCTTAATATGAAAACAACGCTTATCATTAGGCATCAAAAGCTCTGTTAATAGCCGATAGTTGCCACTAATTGTTTCTTTACCATAAGCTAGTCCCCATTTGTTCACTGGATAGGATTTCTTTCCTAGCACATACTGCCGAGTGACCTTCCCATCAATTGGAGAGTGGATTCGGTGATATTCCGCCGGGCTTAAATATAAAATGATAAATTTACCTTTTTCATATTCTTTACCTATTTTGTCGGAGCCGAGCATATCATATAGCGTGTATGGTTTTCCTTTTACATGAAAAATTCCATCATACGTTATATCCCCGAAAGTTTCAATAGTTGCATCTACTGGACTTATAATTCCGTTGACAGCAGGGTCTATATTTCTACTATTTTGTTTTAATGGGCGAACAAAAAAATCATGCAATGTAGAAAATTCATGGAGATGACATGGCATTTCAGAAGGATCTATATTAAAATGTTTCATATAGGCAGGTATTATTTTCTTACTGAGATTAGACTGAGCAAAGCCTTTGATTAATGATGATGACCACCTACCATTGGTTAGCTCAATCATAGATTGATATATTTTTTCTTTCATTTCTTAGTCTCCCTATAAAAATTTACTTACAATTTTTGTTTACTCGAAGTATAATGAACAAATATGTTATTTGTAAAGGAGTGATTTGCAATGTATTTACAAAATGCTATGACTCAAACAATAAAAAAACTAAAAACGCAGGCTGCTAATATGATAACAATTGGTAATTTAGCATTCGGTGGAGCAGCAATTATGGCTACAGTAAATGAATACTACACGTTTAGCGTGTTATTTATATTTATAGCAGGCTTGTTAGATCGTTTTGATGGCATGGTTGCCAGAAGATTCAACTTAGAGTCAGAGCTTGGTAAACAATTAGATTCGATGAGTGATATTATATCATTCGGAATTGCACCTGCTCTTTTAATGTACTCCTTAGTTTTACAGGAATTTAGTATTGCAGGAATGATTATTACTGTTATATATATAGCTTGTGGCGCATTTAGATTAGCCCGCTTTAATATTTCTGAGTCAAATGGATTTTTTACAGGACTACCAATTACGGTTGCCGGAGTAATTTTAACATTATCATACTTCGCTATTAATTTTGTTCCGCCAGTTACGTACATGTTTTTATTTATTATTCTTGCATTATTAATGATTAGTACTTTTACTTTAAAAAAGGTCTGATATGCTTTAAGCAATTATATATTTCTTAAAAGGCGACTGCAAATGCAGTCGTTTTTTTCATATTTTGTCGTAATTCCACATATATTGAAAGTATAACTAGATGGAGGTGAACATAATTTCCGGTCTTCTAACCGCATTTATAAACATGGTCATCGATTTGCCACTTGTGCTTGGTTATTTAAAAGGGCAGGCGTTCCATCAGCCCCTTTCTCCGGAGGAAGAACAAGTAATGATTCAACGTTTTCTAGATGGAGACCTCACAGCAAGAGATGAACTTATCGAACGTAATATGCGGCTTGTTGCACACGTAGTTAAGAAATTTCACCCGAAGCATGAGCTTTTAGATGACTATATATCAATTGGAACAATTGGGCTGATGAAAGCTGTTAATAGCTATACACCTACCAAAAAAACAAAATTAGCAACATATGCTGCTCGTTGTATCGAAAATGAAATTCTTATGTATTTGCGTTCATTAAAAAAAGTTCAAAAGGATATTTCTTTACATGAACCTATTGGAATGGATAAAGATGGACATTCTTTAGAAATCACCGATTTACTACAAGGGCTAGATAAAAGCTCGGACGAACAGCTAGTGGAAGAAGAAGATACCAATCGTTTATATAAACACCTATCCCAACTCGAGAAACGAGAGCTAGATATCATCGTTCGAAGATATGGATTATTGGGCCATGAGCCAATGACTCAAAAAGAAATTTCTAAGCAATTAAAAATTTCAAGAAGCTATGTTTCTCGTATTGAAAAGCGTGCGCTTGTTAAGCTCTATCAGTATTACATCCATGAAAAAAACTCTCTTGATGGATCAAACACCAAGAGAGCTAGAGAAAATTAATCTTCACTTGTTTCGGCAATCATTACAAATGCTAATACAGCTGTAACCAAAACAGACATAGCCATGATAAAAACCATCAGATCTCCTCCTAGACTATTGTGGAAAGCTTTTAATACTTTCATCATAGCACATATAGGAAATACTGATTACATGCATTCTATGCTATAGTTTGTCCAATTAATGACAACTAAATGTTTTCAATTACACGAAGCACTATTTGTGTGGAATGCTTAGCTGCAACTGGCAGAAACTCATCAAAGCTAATCGAGGATTCTTTTCCTGCAATATCGGAAAGAGCACGAATAACTACAAATGGTACTGAAAATTGATGACAAACCTGCGCGACGGCAGCAGCTTCCATTTCACAAGCTTTCATAGAAGGAAAATAACTGCGAACTAGTTCTACTCGTTCTGGATTATGCATAAAGGTATCACCAGTAGCAATTAAGCCTGTTGAGGCCTGATGCTCACCAATTTCATTTACCGCATCTTCTGCAAGCTTCATTAAACGCTCGTCGGATTTAAATGCAGGTGGCATTTGAGGAACCTGTCCCATCTCATATCCAAATGCAGTTACATCTACGTCATGATGTCTTACTTCATCTGAAATAACAATTGCTCCTACTTCTAGCTGAGGATCATATCCGCCAGCAGACCCTGTATTAATGACATAATCTGGTTTATACTCATTTAAAAGAATAGCAGTAGACATGGCTGCATTTACTTTGCCAATTCCACTTTTCAACAGGATTATTTCATGGCTTTTATATGTACCAGTTGTAAACTCACTATTTGCAATTTCTATAGTCTTTGCATTTTCAACCGCATTTCTTAATAATTCTACTTCTTCTTCCATTGCTCCAATTACGGCAATCTTCATTATTAAAAACCCCTCTCTAAAAGTACTTCTTTTAAAGTAAAGGAGAGCGGCACTTTAGTCAAGTACCGCTCCCACATTGTATATTTATTTTGCTGATAACAGCTTTTCTTTTTTGGTTGGCTTCCATCCTTGACCGTCGACCCATTCTAAGGATATACGATAGATTTCTTTTCCATCTTTAGAAGTAACAGTTCCTATAGACTTTTGTGGACTTCCACCATTACCTAGAAATTGGACAATCATATTAGATGGGTCTAAGTTTGCCGCGTAAGCTAATGCGTCAACCTTCTCTTCCCAATCTACTGTTTCCTTCGTATAGCTAGAGACATGTTCTCCTACTTGAGCTGTCCCTATTGGTTCCCACGAAGGGTCTACTACAACAGCCTCCACATTTGGATCATCGGATTCTTCTATAATTTCATTTGAGTCGTTAGAAGAAGAGCCTGACTCTGTGGTCGAATCATTTTCTTCATTGGCTGTTTCGTTTTGTTCGTCCTCTTCGGCTATTTCCTCAGTAGTCAATTCAACGTCTTCTGATTCCTCTTCTTCGACTTCACTACTCTCTGAAACGGATTCAGTTTCTTTTGGTTCTTGGGCAATATCTTTTTCCTCTTTATCACCTGTCACTAAATTAACAACTACAATAATGATTAACAGAAGTACTACTCCAATTAAGACATTCAGTATTGTATTAGTTTTTTTCTTGCGATTATTTTTGTTTAAACGTGAGTTAATTTTTTGATTTTGTTCTGACATACTCTTCCTCCTTTTAAAAGATAGAGAACTATAAATAATAGACGTGATAATAGAAACTAAGTTTCAAAACTTTAGGTGCTAACTAATTTAATACATATAAATGCTTTTAGCAAGTCTCATTTTTCTTCCAAATATTATATCATAGGGATAAAAAGAGAATGATACAAAATTAATATCTACGATAATAGCTTTTTTCCACTACAGCGGACGTTTTCATGAGAGCATATGAGCTCAGATATTACCTTCCCCTAGCACATGTCCTCAGGATTTTATAGCATTTCTGCCCTATCATTAATATGCATAGAAGAAAGAGTGAATCCATCCACTTATATCCTTAGGAATATCAAAAATACATTACAGTTATAAAAAGAATAAACAATATGACAAAGGTCTTAACTATTTATACTTAAATTCTTTGTAAATTTAAAATGAGGAGCAAACATATAAATGTTTACTCCTCATTTTTGAAAATATATTGTCCGTCTTAAGAAATAGAAATAATTTCTACATCCATTTCTCCGCCTGGAGTAAGGATTTTCACTTTATCTCCGGTTGTCTTTCCAAGTAAGCCTTTAGCAATAGGAGAATCGTTTGAGATAAGCCCTTCTAAAGGATCAGCTTCAGCAGATCCAACGATAGTGTAGCTTTCTTCATCTCCATCTGGAATTTCAACAAATGTCACTGTTTTACCTAAAGAGACAACATCATTATTATCTTCCTCTTCGATAATCACAGCATTTCGAATCATGGATTCAATTGTAGAGATTCTTCCTTCAACAAAAGCTTGGTCTTCCTTAGCAGAATCATACTCCGAATTCTCCGATAGATCACCGAAGCTACGAGCGATCTTAATACGTTCTACGACTTCTTTACGTTTTACAGTTTTTAATACTTCTAATTCTTCTTCTAGTTTACGTTTACCTGCTACAGTCATCGGAAATTGTTTCTCAGTTGACACTTCCATACACTCCTTTAAAATCCCTCTTTATAAACATATATTTCCTATTCATATGCTTCGAGTTAAAATGATATGAATTTAATGAAATATTTGTAAATCTTTCATCATCATATTATACAATAGCATTAGTTTCAAGAATAGTTTTTATTTTTGTAACCATTAAATCGATTGCTACCTCATTTTGACCGCCTTCAGGAATAATTACATCTGCGTATCTTTTAGTAGGCTCTATAAACTGATTATGCATCGGGCGAACGACTGTTAAATATTGTTCTACTACAGATTCTACCGTACGGCCCCTCTCATGAATATCACGTAAAATTCTTCGAATAATACGTAAATCCGAGTCTGTATCTACAAATAATTTTATATCCATGAGGTTTCTTAAACGCTCGTCCTCTAGCACTAGGATACCTTCTAAAATGATTACATCCTTTGGTTGGATCAGGACTGTTTCACTTGAACGCGTGTGTTGTGCATAATCATAAATTGGTTTTTCAATTGCTTTGTCGTTCAGCAAATCATTTACATGCTGAATAAGTAGGTCATTGTCAAAAGCAAAGGGATGATCGTAATTTGTATTCAATCTTTCTTCAAAAGCTAAATGGCTTTGGTCTTTATAATAATAATCTTGTTCAATAACTACTACAGAATGGTCTTTAAAAACTTCACTAATTGCTTGGGTAACGCTGGTCTTTCCTGAACCGGAACCACCAGTGATGCCTATGATAAGCGGAGTACGTTTAGCCATTAGTTTAACCCCTTTCTCATCATGTTGTTTGGATATAATTTAGTCGGACATGTAAATTGAACTATTTCTAAGGGATGTCTTGCTGCATCTAGAACTTTTCCCTTTTCATTTTTAAGTTCACCAATTACCAATCGAACGTTGTCGATTTCGGGTCCAAAGAATTCTACTTCATCTCCTGGCTTGAAGTAGTTTCTCTGTTGTAATGTTACTACTTGTGTTTCATCGTTATAGTCTAGAACTAGCCCAACAAAGTCGTATCCCATTTTTTTGTCATGAACGCCATACATTTGTTGTTCAACACCAGGTTCACCCTCAAAGAATGCTGTATCTGCTTCTCGGTTTGCACACTTTTCAAGCTCTTCCAACCATTCCTGCTTCATAACAAAGTTTTCTGGGTCCGCACAATAAGCATCGATGACTTTACGATATACACTAATAACTGTAGCTATATAGTGAATAGATTTCATACGACCTTCTACTTTTAGAGAATCAATTCCCATTTCAATCATTTTAGGAATAGATTCAACCAGCTTCAAATCTTTTGGACTCATAGCAAAAGGAGTATCTTCTTCTTCAAATAATGCTTTCTCTTCTCCATTAGAGCTTGCTTCGTAGAGATCGTAGTCCCATCGGCATGATTGGCAGCAACCACCGCGGTTAGAATCGCGAGCAGTCATATGATTAGAGAGTGTACATCTACCGCTATATGCTATACACATAGCTCCATGGATAAATGTCTCAATCTCTATATCCACTTTTTCTTTCATTAGCTTTATTTCTTCACCGCTTGTTTCTCGAGCTAAAACAACTCGGTGTAAGCCTTCTTCCTTCCAATATTGGACTGCTTTCCAGTTAGAAAGGGATTGTTGAGTACTTAGATGAATTTCTAGCTTAGGAGCTGCCTCCCTACAGGTTTCTATAATTAAAGGATCTGCAACTATAATTCCAGTTACTCCTGCAGCCTCTATTGACTTTAAATACTCCTCTAGCCCGTCCATATTTTCGTTATGAGCAAAGATATTAGTTGTAACATAAATTTTTGCTCCGTATCGATTGGCAAACTCGACACCCTCACGCATTTCATCAATGGAGAAATTACCTGCGTTTGAACGTAAGCCAAACTCTCTACCACCTATAAATACTGCATCTGCACCATAATGAACAGCGATTTTTAATTTTTCTAGACTACCGGCCGGAGCCAATAACTCAGGCTTTTTCGTAATGACACGTTTGCCGTCGACTAATTCACTTATTTCATCTATTTTCGTGTTTATCACATGAATTCTGTCCTTTCTGAACCGAAAATAATTTCAGCTAAGAGCTACGCAATTAGTATACTGTTTCTTTAAAATAGAATCCGGTATCCAAGGGTCTAAGTGGAGGTTGAATAGCTTCAATTTTCTTAGGTAGTTCCTTTTTAAGCTCTTTATAGGCTGAACGTGATTCATAGTACGCATCAATTGCCTGACGATAGTAGCTAGTGACTTCCGTTACATATGACGTTTCATGGAGAATACCATCAATTTTTAAGCTATCCACTCCTGCATCTAAAAACTCATCTAACTCATCAATCATACAGATATCATTTGGACTAAAAATATGGGTTCCATTTTGATCCTCGAAGATAGGATACTTATTCGATCGCTCTTTATCATGTAAAAACATATTTTTATTTTGAGAGCGGTTTTCCACTTCCATTGCTTTATCTTGAAAAAGAAAATAGTTGCCGATTAAAGATCGCTTAGACTGGAACATACACGTCATTCCGTGCACCTGTGCCTCTACTTCGACTTCTGCATTTTCCTTTATATCTATCACTTCTTCTAAGCTAAGCTCACGAGCTAAAACAGCTCTTGTAGAACCACGTTTTCCCCAATAGTTTGCTGTAAAGTAATTAGTAGCTGTTTGTTCAGTATTCCAATGAAGAGGTAGTGTAACTCCCGCCTCTCTCCTAGCAATAATTACCGCCGGGTCACCAAATACAATTGCATCTACACCAATTTCTTGTATTTTCTGCATATAAGGGCCAAGTTCTTCTACTTTGTCATTGTGAAAAATGCCGTTCATGGCAACGTAAATTTTTTTATTATGTTCTTTTACTAGCTTTGTCGCTGCTTGAATATCATCTAGTGTAAATTCTCCTGCTAGCCTTAACCCAAAATACTGTTCGCCTACTAAAAAAGCATCTGCACCCGCCTGTATAAGCTCTCGAATGTGCTCTACATTTTTAGGTGTCACTAATAATTCTGCTTTTTTCACGCTTGTCACCTCTTTATACTTACTAGCATTCCGTCTCCTACAGAAAAGAATGCTGTGTCATAGTCTGGATGCTGCATTAACCATTCCATAAACTGATGCTGGTTTCGCACCATGGTTCTTTTCCTTCTTGGAACCTCTTCTATTGGAAGCTCGGAGAGACCGTTTAACAATATATTATCACAGTAAATAACGCCCCTATCGTTTAACAAAGGTGCGTACTTTTCAAAGAATTTTTTATATTGTCCTTTTGCAGCATCAATAAAAATAGCATCAAATCTTTGATTATTCAAAGTATCCTCGTCTAACTCTAAGGCGTCTCCAATAATGACTCTGATGCGTTCCTCCAAGTTGGCTCGGTTAATATATTCCTTAGCTAACATCGCTTTTTGCTCATCACGCTCTACTGTGACTATAGAAGCTTCTAGTTTGTCGGCCATGCGCATAGAAGAATAACCGATTGCTGTTCCAAGTTCTAAAATAGAGGCTGGCTTCTGTAAAGAGAGTAACTGTAGCAATACTTCCATTCCCGACAGTTGCATAATTGGTACGTGGTTTTCTTTTGCAAAGCTCTCCATTTCAATAAAGATAGGTTCTCTTGGCTTAATTAGATTTTTCATAAAATCTTCACTGATGTTCATAGCTTAACTCCTTTTAGATGCAAGGTTATTTCGTTATGTAAACTGGAGATATCTCTGCTTCCCGAAATTCTACTCCTAAGTACAAGGATAATCAACAGACAAATATAACCTGATACGTAAAAAACCCATCTTATAATAACATAGCAGGAGAAGGAAAGCGATAACCTTCCTTCTCCTGCATGCTAATTATTTTAAATGTTCGTCTATTTTTTGAAGATGTTCATCATATGTCTTAGAAAAATGATTTTTTCCTTCTTTATCAGCTAGGAAATAGAAGTATTCTGTCTTTTCTGGATCTAAAGTTGCCTCTATGGACATTTTCCCTGCATTTGCAATCGGACCTGGTGGTAATCCTTTGTTTTGGTAAGTATTATATGGATTATCAATTTCTAAGTCCTCAAATAATACACGATCTTTATGGCTTCCTAAAGCATAAAGTACAGTCGGGTCGGTTTGTAATGGCATATCAATTTCTAAACGGTTGAAAAAGACACTAGCTATTTTTTCACGGTCTGTTTGAGCAGTTGCCTCTTCTTCCAATAAGGAAGCAAAGGTTAAAAGCCAATGAACTGACTTTTCTTCTGCTTGTAGCAATTCATAATAAGGTGCCAATGCTTTGTCCGTTTGAGCCAATAACATTTCTGCTATTTCTTCATTTGTCGGATTTTCCTCGTAAAATGGATATGTCGATGGATATAAATAACCCTCTAATGCGTAACGGATATTTTCCCCTTTGATTTCTTCTGTTAACAATGTAGGGTACTTACTCATCATGCGATCAACAAATTCAGCGTTAGTAACTAGTTCAAAGAATTCCTTGGAAGAATTTCCAGTCTTCTTCTCCACTACATCTCCAATTTGCTCTAGAGTCAATCCTTCTGGAATGGTTAAGGTTAGTAGTGGTTCCCTGTAAATTTTACCAGTTTTAAGACTTTCGATAATTTCATCTAAAGTCATATCCTTAGACAAATCATATGTACCTGCTTGAAAATCAGATTGGTTATTAAACTTAACATAGTATTTAAAAATCTTTGCGTTTTTAATTATTCCATTTTTTTCAAGGGTCGAAGATATGCTATCGATACCTGAGCCAATTGGAATTTCAACAGTCACTTTCTCAGTAGAGTCAGGATCCATTGGTGAAAGAGCACCTTTTACATAGTTATAACCAGTGAATCCAGCTATAGCAATAATGATCAAGAGAACCAATGCTATTATCATTACTATTTTTCTAACAAGTTTTACTTCTTTTTTTTTGTTTTTCATCTGATCAAACATGATCTCTTTTTTTGATTTGTTTTCCACGGGCTTTCCCCCTTTATTCTCCCTTATTATACATGATGCTTCACAAAAAGAAAAAGGATGGAATGAGAATACTCAGTCCACCCTTTTTAGATTTGAATTAGTCTTCGTCTTCTTCTGTTTCATCTAAAAATGTGTTTAACATTTCTTCGATCATATCCCATTCAGCATCTGTTTCGATTGGATGTAAATCTCCATCTTCTCCGTTTTCATTTGGAGTGAAAGAAGAAGCATGAATTTCTATTTCTTCGTTCTCATCTTCTTCAGCACCGATAGGGTAGTAAAGTACATATGATTTACCGAATTCATCTGATTCAAATGTAAATAATACGTTACAAAGCTGTTCATTTCCGTTGTCATCAACGATTGTGATATTTTCTTGTCCGTGGTCCATTTGTGGTCACCTCATCTGTTTTTTCTATCAAGATATCCTTGTAAAATCATTACAGCAGCCATTTTGTCAATAACTAGCTTGCGTTTTTTACGACTAACATCCGCATCTATTAACATACGTTCTGCAGCCATAGTTGTCAATCTTTCATCCCATAATGTTACTGGAAAGTTATATTTGTCAGTTAACAGCTTGGCAAATTGTTCCGAAGCTTCTGCACGCGGTCCGATAGAATTATTCATGTTTTTAGGAAAGCCTACCACGAACTCACTCACTTGATGTTGTTTTACCAATTCATCAATTCGTTCCATCCCAAATTCTTGTGCATCTTCGTTAATTTTGATCGTTTCAATTCCCTGGGCTGTCCAACCGAGGGCATCACTTATTGCAATGCCCACGGTGCGAGAACCGACATCTAAACCCATTATTCTCATAATTACGCCTCATTATTCTTTTTAATATAGAACTTAACTAGCTCCTCTAAAATTTCATCTCGTTCTAATTTACGGATCATATTTCGAGCATCTTGATGGCGAGGAATATAAGCTGGATCACCAGAAAGTAAATAGCCAACAATTTGATTTATAGAGTTATATCCTTTTTCCTCTAATGCAGAGTGAACCTGAAGCATCACATGTTTGACTTCTTGTTCCATCGATTCCTCTGGGAAATTGAATTTCATTGTTTTATCAAATGAACTCATGATCAGCACCTCGCTTTCAAATTGGTAATAATGTTTGCTTAGTTATTTGTTAAGTATACCCTATTTTTGAAATAGTTTAAACTGATTTGATGTATTCGTAAACGGAGTTAAGTGCAAGCTCTAGCTTACTTGCGTCTTTAGCCCCAGCCATGGCAAAGTCCGGACGGCCCCCACCTTTACCTCCACATTGTTCAGCGACTAGTTTGACAATATTTCCAGCATGGTAGTTCCCACCTACTAAATCCTTAGTCACTCCAGCAGAAATCATTACTTTTTCCTCGTCTACTGCGCCTAAAACTATGACAGCATTATCCATTTTTTGTTTTAAATCATCCATCATTTGTCTTAGCTGATTATTATCCTTAGCTTCTACTTTAACAGAGAGCACCGTAATGCCATTAATAGTTTGAGCTGATGATAAAACAGAAGATGCCTGACTATTAGCGATTTTAGCAGATAATGATTCATTTTCTCTTTGAATGTTTTTCAATTCACCTAACAATTGAGAAACCTTCATAACCAAATCCTTTGGTTGAGCTTTTACTAGTGAAGCAGCTTCCGTAAGAAGCATTTCTTCCTCTTTAATAACCTCAAATGCACCTTTTCCAGTAACTGCTTCAATACGACGTGTTCCTGCACCGATACCGCCTTCAGAAAGGATTTTAAAGTAGCCTATCTCCGACGTGTTTTTCACATGCACTCCACCGCAAAGCTCTAATGAATAAGCTCCCATTTGAACTACTCTCACAATATCTCCATATTTTTCTCCGAAAAGAGCCATGGCACCCATATTTTTTGCCTCTTCAATATTGTGATATCCAGTTACTACCGGGATATTATCCCACACCTTCTCATTAACTATACGCTCAATTGTTTCTAGCTCTTCTTTCGTTACTTGCCCAAAATGAGAAAAGTCAAAACGTAAGCGATCTGGTCCAACATATGAGCCAGCTTGGTTTACATGTGTTCCTAGAACGTCTTTTAAAGCTTGATGTAGAATATGTGTTGCCGAGTGATTTTTTATAGTGTGGCCTCTTAATGTTTGATCTACTGTTGCTACTATGTCAGCCCCAACCACCATTTCTCCAGACTCAATAATAACAGTGTGTAGATTTTGACCATTTGGAGCTTTTTGAACATCCTTTACAAACCCACGGAAATTATCATTTTCAATTGTTCCATGATCTGCTATTTGACCCCCACTTTCCGCATAGAAAGGTGTCTGGGTTAAAATAATTTTCACTTCATCGCCTTCTTGAGCAGATTTAACTAATTCTTGCCCAAGTACAATAGAGGTAACCTTTGTAGTGACACTTAGCGTATCGTAGCCAACAAACTCACTTTCATCTTGTAAGTTACTAAAAACAGCAGATTGCACCTGCATAGAATCTACATTCTGACGAGCAGCACGTGCTCTAGAACGTTGAGCTTCCATTTCAGCTTTAAAGCCCTCATGATCAACTGTCATATTTGCTTCTTCTGCATATTCCTCTGTTAACTCAATCGGGAAGCCGTATGTGTCATAAAGTGTAAAAGTCGTTGTTCCAGGTATAAATGACTCACCTTTTGAACGTTGCTCCTCAATTACTTTTTCTAAAATGCTAAGCCCATCGTGTAGTGTTTCATGGAATCTTTCTTCCTCTGTTTTAATAACACGCATGATGAAGTCTTTTTTCTCTGTAACTTCTGGATAGAAATCCTTCATGATTTCCCCTACTACAGGTACAAGCTCAAATAAAAATGGCTGATCGATACCTAGTTGTTTTGCAAAACGGACAGCTCTGCGAAGAAGTCTTCTCAGTACATAACCGCGTCCTTCATTGGAAGGTAAAGCCCCATCTCCAATAGCAAATGCAACGGTACGAATATGGTCAGCAATTACTTTGAAAGCTACGTCATTCTCCTTGTTTTGGCGATACTTCTTACCTGCAATTGTTTCAGTTTGCTCGATAATCGGCATGAATAGGTCTGTATCAAAGTTAGTTGGAACATTTTGTACAACACTAGCCATACGCTCCAAGCCCATTCCAGTATCGATGTTTTGCTTTGGTAATGGTGTATATGTGTGATCTGGATTATGGTTAAACTCAGAGAAAACTAAGTTCCAGATTTCTAAATATCGATCATTTTCTCCACCTGGATAAAGTTCTGGATCATTTACATCATTACCATAGGTTTCACCACGGTCATAGAAAATTTCTGAGTTAGGTCCACTCGGTCCTTCTCCAATATCCCAGAAGTTTCCTTCTAAACGAATAATACGCTCTTCTGGAATACCAATTTCATCCTTCCAAATAACATATGCCTCTTCATCTTCTGGATGAATGGTAATAGATAGCTTTTCAGGTTCAAAGCCCATCCACTTTTCATCAGTCAAAAACTCCCAAGCCCAATGAATTGCTTCTTTTTTAAAATATTCACCGATTGAGAAGTTTCCTAGCATTTCAAAGAACGTATGATGTCTAGCTGTCTTTCCTACATTTTCAATATCATTTGTACGAATAGATTTTTGTGCATTTGTGATTCTTGGATTTTCTGGAATTACACGTCCATCAAAATATTTTTTTAACGTAGCAACTCCACTGTTGATCCAAAGAAGTGAAGCGTCATTAATCGGTACAAGTGGAGCAGATGGTTCTTGTGAATGACCTTTTTCTATAAAAAAGTCTAAATACATTTGTCTAATTTGTGCACCAGTTAAATGTTTCATTTTTTTATTCCTCCTAATAATATTATTCCTCTTTAACAAAAGATTTGACGCTATGCAAAATAAAATAAAAAAAGCCTTCATCCCAAAAAGGGACGAAAGCTATTATTTCGCGGTACCACCCTAGTTACATAATAGAATACAACCTTATTATGTCTCTTAAGAATCCTTAACGCAGATTTACGGCAGGTATTAGCTGCACTCAGGAGTAGCTTTCCTAATTGTTATACGCTGGGGATTCTTTCAGCCAAAGGAATCCTTCTCTCTTCAGGTAACAACAGTACTTTCTCCGTCATCATGTTTTATATGCAATTTTGATTATAATTAACAATTTGTACTATGTCAATCGGTATCTAAGAACTCATATGGGGTGATACCCTTCATACCTATAAGAGGATCTATTAAATGATAATTATCTGCTGACAAATATGTTGAATCCACTTCATCAGCCTCAACAGACAACGTCTCTTCAGTACTACTTTTTTTTGTAGATACAGATGATGTAGATTTTGTCTCTATTTCTTCTTTTTCTTCATCTGCTAAACGTTCTTTTAATGTAGTTAAACGCTGCAAGTCATCTGTTCGTTCAACGCCAAATTTAAATACCTCTGGATCTCCACAAAGAATTAAGAAATTTTTAGCACGAGTAATTCCGGTGTAAAGCAAGTTACGTCTAAGCATTTTCATATAGCTTCTCGTAACAGGCATAATGACTGTTTGGAACTCACTACCCTGTGATTTATGAACGGAGCAACAATACGCTAGAGTAATTTGATTTAAGTCATTCTTTTCATACGTAACTTCATTGCCATCAAAAGAGACAACAAGCATCTCTTTCTTCTCAACCGTTTCATTGGCTCTAAAAATAGCAACAACTTCCCCCATGTCACCATTAAAAACGTTACTTTCCGGTTGATTTACTAGTTGAAGTACTTTATCGCCTATTCGATAAATTGTATCTCCAAAGGTCATTTCCTTACGTGTTCCATCGGTATTCGGATTGACCATCTCTTGAATCATTTTATTTAACGCATCTATTCCAGCAGGCCCTCTATACATAGGAGCTAGCACTTGTATCTCTCGAATGGATTGACCTTTAGACAATGCCGCCTTTAACACTTGTTCTACTACTTTAGGGATTTGTTCAGTCGTTGCCTTGATAAAGGATCGATCTTTTGTTTTAGCGGTAAGTGTAGCAGGTACACTTCCTTGTTTCATTTCATGTGCTAATTCTATAATGGAGGATCCCTCTGATTGTCGATAAATATCAACCAGTTCCACTGTTGGAATTCTTTTAGATGCCAGTAAGTCCTTTAATACTTGACCTGGACCAACAGGCGGGAGCTGGTCTTGGTCACCAACAAAAATAACCTGAGCATCCTTAGGGATAGCTTTTAAAAGCTGATGACCTAGCCAAGTATCTAGCATAGAGGTCTCATCAATAATAACTAGTCTTCCTTCAATTTCTTTACCTTCTGTATCGGTGTCCTCTTGGCCATTAAAGCCAAGTAATCTATGAATGGTCATTGCAGGCAGCTCTGTAGATTCACTTAAGCGCTTGGCTGCTCTACCGGTAGGTGCAGCCAGAACAATTGGAAAGGGCTTTTGCTCCTTCGCCCATTCCTTAGGATCTAAGGACAGCCCGTGCAATTCAGAGTATAGTTCTACAATTCCTCGTACAACGGTTGTTTTCCCTGTCCCAGGTCCTCCTGTTAATAAGGTAATATTCGAATTAAGAGCTGTTTCAATAGCCTTGATTTGTGTATTGGCATATTTAACGCCAAGACGTTTTTCTAAAGGACCTAAATGCTTCTTAATTTCTTTTAAAGGAAATTGGTGAATATCTTTAGCCATTAGTAAAGTTTCTACCTTGGAGCTGATGCCAACCTCTGAAAAATAGAGAGATGGGATATAAAATTTATTTACCTCACCAACAATCCTACTTTCCTCAGCTAGCTCTATACAACATTGTGTTATTGACTCGTAAGAGATTTCTTCTCTTTGTGCATTTTCAAGCATTCTTTTAACGTCTTCTAAAAGCTGCTCAGCATATTGAAAGACATGACCCTCACTTAGCGAAGAAGTTTGAAGTAAATGGTATATCGCTGCTTTTATACGATCCGGATGATTTCCTTTTATCCCGAGCTTATAACCTAACTCGTCGGCACGTACAAAACCAACCCCCTCTACATCTTCTATTAAACGATATGGGTTTTCTGTTAACTTAGCAATTGTTTCTTCTCTATACGCCTGATAGATTTTCATGGCAACTTGGGGACCAAAACCCCACTCGTTTAACTGAATCATCACTTTTTCTAATCCTAAATTTTGTTCTAATGTGGCTCTAATAGTTTGTTTTTTATCTTCACCTAGCTTTGGAATAATATCTAGAGACGCTGGATCATCTAAAATTCGATTAATCGCATTTTCTCCTAGTTTCTTAACAATTAGCTCCGCGGTCTTCCTACCTATCCCAGGAAACATATCACTAGATAGATAATGAACAATCCCTGTCTCTGTTGCCGGGACCTCCTTTTGGAACGTTTCGACTTGAAACTGTATTCCATACTTTGGGTGATTTTTAATAACACCTGTAAATTTATACGCTTCTTCTAAAACTAACTGGGGGAAATAACCTGTAACAATTATTTCTTTATCTGTGTATGTAGTATTAGTGGATTTTATCTTTAGTTTAATAATGGAGAATAGATTTTGTGGATTATGAAAGATAGAGACGATTGGTCGACCAGATATAAATTGTTTTTCGTTATTTATTTCATTTATCATTTCAATCGTCTCCTAACTTCCTAATTGCGTAGTGAAATCATATCGTATACATATCTAGCTTGATCATAGTTTGGTTGTATTGTAAAAGCTGCTTTTAAATGTTTAAGAGCGCTTTCTGTGTCAGATGTAGACACTGCATATAAAACTCCCATGTTGTAATGGGCATCCGCGTTTTCTGGGTCTAGCTCTAATATTTCTTTAAAAATTGGTTCTGCCACATCGAACATTTCAAGGCTTGCCAGAGCGATACCATACGTTAATTTAATCTGAATATCTTGTGTCTCGTCTAATTCGTAAGCTCTTTGAAGATATGGAAGTGCAAGCTTCGTTTGATCAATCTTCTGAAAGCTTTTTCCTAGCATGAAATAAGCATCTGGACCTTCAATACCATTTGTAATTGCTTTTTCATAAAGCTTTGCTGCTTCTTCAAAGCGCTCTGTATTATAATACAAATTAGCTAGGCTATAAAAGGCTGTTGCAGCTTTTTCGTCTAATGTGATTGCCTTTTGAAAAAAGCGTTCTGCCCGTTCGTTTTCATTCATAGAAGCTAGTAGGTTTCCAAAGTTGATAAAACCGATTGATTCTTCTGGGTTTTCTTCAATTGCTTTGTTAAACAATTCTGCTGCTTTTTCATAATTTTCTTCTTGTATTGCTTGTATCCCTAGTTCATTGTAATTCAAATCCAATACCTCCATTAACCAACGTAATCCAATTTAAGTCCATCTTTAAAAACCTCGTCTATCGTCGCTCCACCGAGACACTCATCTCCTTGATAGAAAACAACTGCTTGTCCTGGAGTGATAGCACGAACTGGCTGATCAAATACTACACGAACACGATTTTCAGGCAGTAGCTCTACGTGAACTCCGACATCTTCCTGACGATAGCGGAATTTCGCCGTACACGTAAAGGACGATGGTTTGTCTAGCGTAGTTGTAAATGATAAATCAGTAGCTGTAAGACTCGTAGAGAACAAGGCGTCATTATTAATATTCTGACCGACTAATAAAACATTTCTTGCTAGGTCTTTTCCGATAACAAACCAAGGGTCTCCAGCTCCACCTATACCTAAACCATGACGTTGACCAATTGTGTAGTACATTAAGCCATCATGTTTCCCCATTACTTGACCGTCCATTGTTTCCATAGTACCTTGCTTAGCTGGTAAGTACTGACTTAAAAATTCTTTAAAGTTTCTTTCACCTATAAAGCAAATACCAGTAGAGTCTTTCTTAGTGGCAGTTGCTAGACCTTGTTCTAATGCTATCTCACGGACTTTTTTCTTCTCTAAATGACCGATTGGAAACATAACCTTTTCTAATTGCTCTTGGTTAAGCTGATTTAAGAAATAGGTTTGGTCTTTGTTATTGTCCTTACCACGCAGCATTCTCGTTTGGCCTTCTTTAACTTCTACTTGTGCATAATGTCCTGTTGCAAGATAATCAGCTCCAAGTGCCAATGCATACTCTAAAAATGCTTTAAATTTAATTTCCTTGTTACACATTACATCAGGGTTTGGCGTTCTGCCCGCCTTGTATTCTTCTAAAAAGTAAGAAAATACTTTATCCCAATACTGTTTTTCAAAGTTAACGGCATAATAAGGGATACCAATTTGATTACAAACCTTTATAACATCTTCGTAATCCTCTGTTGCTGTACATACACCGTTTTCGTCGGTGTCATCCCAGTTTTTCATAAATATACCGATTACATCGTAACCTTGCTCTTTTAGCAGATAAGCAGCTACGGAGGAATCAACTCCACCAGACATACCTACTACTACTCTTGTATCTTCTTTTTTCTTCATCATTTAACTCACTCTTTTCAGTTATCCAAGAATAATTTTACTTATTTTATTGGCGGCTTCTATTGCTTCTTCTTTTGTATTGTTTAATCCAAAACTGAATCGCACTGAATTTCTCAGCTCAGGTGTTTTTTCACCATACATCGCTACTAGGACGTGCGAAGGGTCAATGGAGCCAGCGGTACAAGCAGAACCACTTGACGCATCAATCCCAGCTAAATCTAACTGTACGAGAAAAGTCTCCACATCTGTTTTGGGGATACTTACATTTACTACATGAGGTAGTAAATTTTCTAGTGAGCCATTTATTTTAAACTCTACTCCATTTGTTTGTAATTGCTCAACAAATGTATCTCTTAACGTTCGATAATGCTCGTTGCTTTTTTTAATGTTTTGCTGCTTAATTTCCACTGCTTTTGCAAAGGCAACAATTGCCGGAACATTTTCTGTACCTGCACGTTTTTTGCGCTCCTGTTGACCACCATACAATAATGGTTTAAGGTAAATATCCTTATTTTGATATAGAAAGCCGATTCCTTTTGGTCCGTTAATTTTATGACTGGAGACACTCAGCAAATCGATATAGGTCTCTTTTACATCAATTGAAACACTTCCGTATGCTTGTACTGCATCTGTATGGAAATATGCTTGATGATCCTTTAATAGGTTGCCTATTTCTTTTATAGGTTGAATCGTACCTACCTCGTTATTGGCAAACATAATGGAAACTAAAATAGTATCTTGTCTTAAAGCTTTTTTCAAGTCATCTATACTGATTAAGCCTGTTTGATCAACCGGTAAGTATGTTATTTCAAAGCCTTCTTTTTCAAGTTGCTGACATGCATGCAAGATTGCATGATGCTCAATCTGTGTCGTAATAATATGTTTACCTAAAGCTTTACGGGCATAGGCAGTACCAAATAATGCGTAGTTGTCTGCTTCTGTCCCACCACTTGTTATAGTTATTTCAATTTCTTGTGCTCCAATTGATTGAGCTAATATTCTACGAGCATCATCTAATTTTTTTCGAGCAATTCTTCCTGTTTGATGGATACTTGATGCATTGCCATAAACATTATTCATCTCTTCTACTAAAGTATGAACAACTTGCTCTGCCATAGGTGTTGTTGCAGCATGATCTAAATATATTCTATTCATAATGAACTCTTAACTCCTTATATATAAAACATGTACCCTTCCAAATCAGGGTTTTCTTCAGTGTATTTGGACAAATCTTCAATCGTTGTCGTATCAAGCACATTTTTAACTGCATCACGAATTCTTAACCAAAGCTCGCGCTGTGGCGCTGCTTCCTCATCTATACCTTCTACAATTTGAATTGGACCCTCTAATACACGAATAACGTCGCCAGCAGTTATCTCATTTGGCGCTTTAGATAGCATATAACCACCATACGCTCCTCTAACACTTTTTACTAAGCCAGCATTACGTAAGGGTGATACAATTTGTTCTAAGTAAGCTTCAGATAAGGAGTGCTCCGTAGCAATTTGTCGTAAAGCATGTGGACCTTCTCCATACTGTTTCCCTAAAGCTACCATGATGGTAAGTCCATACCGACCCTTTGTTGAAAATTTCAACGTTTTCACCTCATTTTAATTTAACAAATTACTTATTTAATCATTCTTAAGTATAATTTTTGCGTTTAATGTTATATTCATCAGGGTATAAAAAATTCTTTCCCTAGTATAGCATAACTCATAGTGCTAACGACTTCAAAATGACTTTTAGTGCCATCTTCTATATAATAAAGGAACAAATGTACGTTTTAAAGTACTAAAAATCATTTGTTTCTTAAATGGCTGAGTTAAAATAACAAATATGCAACTAGTTGAAGCTTTTAATTTACTGAAATAGCCAAATATATTCTAAAGCCATAATAACTTTTCTCTTACAATACTTGGTTTTATCACCACTTAGGCTTAGCCTGATCCACTAAAAGAAATAATCTAGATAAATACATAGAAAAAGGAGAGATTCATTTTGCAAAATGAACCGTTAGCCTATCGTATGAGACCACAAACAATAGATGAAATTGCAGGACAACAACATGTAATTGGGAAGAATACAGCATTATACAAAATGATTATCAATGGGCATGTTCCTTCCATGCTTCTGTACGGAGACCCAGGTGTAGGCAAAACCTCTTTGGCTTTTGCCATAGCTGGAACAACCAAGCTCCCTTTTGTCGCCTTAAATGCAACTAAAGCTGGGAAGAAAGACGTGGAGGATGTTGTTGCCGACGCAAGAATCAGTGGAAAAATTATATTATTCTTAGACGAAATTCATCGATTCAACAAACTACAGCAAGATACTCTTTTGCCACACGTTGAAAATGGCTCTATCATTCTGATCGGTGCAACAACGGAAAATCCTTTCCATGATGTCAATCCAGCGATCCGCTCCCGTTGTGGAGAGATTAAACAGTTGAAGCGGCTTACTACGGAGGATGTAGACGTTCTTCTAAAAAGAGCTTTAGAGGATAGCGTTAAAGGTCTCGGTAAAACCCCTATTAAAATAACAGAAGAACAACGATTAAAGATTGCAGATGCCTCGAATGGGGATGCTCGTAAGGCTTTGACTCTATTAGAATCAACTATTTTTGCAAGCTTTGAAGAAGATGGTATTACCGTAGTAGAAGATTCTACGCTGGATAGCCTTATTGATCGCGTAGGTGTATTTGGAGATAAAAAGGGCTCTCACTTTTATAACTTATTATCAGCCCTACAAAAATCAGTGAGAGGTAGTGATACGGACGCAGCTTTATATTATCTTGCACACCTTTTAGAAAATGGGGATTTGGTAGCTGTCAGTAGAAGACTTTTGGTAATGAGCTATGAGGATATTGGACTTGCCAATCCTGCAGTAGGACCACAAGTATTAGCGGCAATTCAATCAGCAGAAAGACTAGGGCTTCCAGAAGCGCGTATTCCCCTCGCTAATGCAGTAGTTTTAATGTGCTTATCCGAGAAATCCAACTCTGCATATGTAGCACTCGATAAGGCGATTAGCAGTATCCATGCCGGTAAAACCGGAGATATTCCAAGTCATTTAAAGGATACTCATTACGCTGGTGCTAAGGAACTTGCGCATGGGGGCTATGTATATCCTCACGATCATAAAATAGGAACATTCGGCGGTTGGGTGAAACAAACCTATCTTCCAGATAATTTAGTCGGCACAAGATTTTATGATCCGATAGATGCTGGAGAAGAAAAGCGATTGGCCGCTATTTATAATCGTTTAGAGAACTTTAAGAAGGAAAAATAAAGTCAAAAGAGAACACAAGTCATATAAATTTAAAACGCTACCGAAAAAAATCGGTAGCGTTTTGTTTTGTCTCATCTTTTAAGGATTATACACCCATTTTTCTGCGTGTATTGCTTACCTTTTTAGTTTGTTGACTTTTCATTTTTTGGTTAGCTGCTGGACCAGTCCCTTTTAAGTTACCGCCACCAGCTTGGTTTTTCTTTTCTTCTAGCTTTTGTTTCACAGCTTCTTGAAGAGTCATTTTTTTCTTTGGCTCTTCCTGATTTGTTGTTTCAGTCATTTTAGATTCCACCTCGTTTGAAATGTGATTAGTTTTAGTATAAGTGATGTAAAAAAAACTGCAACCTATTTACTGCACTCTATTAATTGTAATATTTTTTGTAATGTCATTTATTACCCAACTAGCACAAATTAAGCCAACGACAGAGGGCACAAATGCATTAGAGGATGGTGGCATCTTAGCTTTACGGATAGCAGCATCTGGCTTTCCAACTGTTTCTACTACGTCTTCTCTTACTACAATGGGACTTTCATCTGAAAATACAACTGGAATTCCTTTAGTGATCCGATCTTCCTTACGTAACTTTGTACGGATTACTTTAGCAAGTGGATCGGTATGTGTCTTAGAAATATCAGCAATTTTAAATCTAGTTGGATCTGTTTTGTTGGCAGCTCCCATACTAGAAATTATTTTAATGCCACGCTTTAAACATTCTTTCATCAAATGAATTTTATATATTATTGTATCCGATGCATCTATAACATAATCAATTTTCATATCAAAAAATTGTTCATACGTTTCTTCGGTATAGAACATATGCATATCAATTACTTCACAATCTGGATTAATGTCTGCGATTCTTTCTTTCATTACCTCAGACTTTGATCGGCCTACAGTAGACATGTAAGCTACTAATTGACGATTTATATTTGTTATATCCACATTGTCCTTATCTACTAAAATAATTCTACCCACGCCACTTCGGGCGCATGCTTCCGCGGCAAATGACCCAACGCCTCCTACACCCAAAATAGCTACTGTTGTATTCTTTAACAGCTCTACTCCTTCTCTTCCTATCGCAAGTTCATTTCTAGAAAATTGATGTAACATAAAAAAACACTCCATTTATATAAGATTAGTTGGTTTTATCTTTTCACTACTCAAATATTATCACATTAGTTCCAGTCGAGTACTATTCTATTAATATTTTACCCTCGAAAATTTATTATAAACGATGGAGTGTACTATGGTACACAGATAAAGTATTTACTAAATTCACTAATTTTATAGCGTTAGGAAATGCTAGATTGGATTAGAGTAACTCTAATTTCCAGTTTATTTTAGGCTATGTTAAAGGGTAGGGTTGATTTATGATGCAAAGAAATCTTAAATCAGAGAGTAGAATTGATTTCCGCCCCAGCCGGACGCTTTCCTCGAGGTGAGCGATAAGCCATCACCCATCGCTTACGCGCATGGTTGTGATGTCTTATCTGTCTCCCTCATCCCGTAGGAGTCGCCGCCTGTAGCTCCAATTAATAAATGGAAACCGCTTTAGCATCGATAAAGTGCTAATCAATTTAATCGCATAAAAAAAGCTGAAAAACTGTAACCAACCAATTTCATCATCTATTTATGTTCTTAATAGCCATTTGAACGGTCTTTTTTTATGTTTACAGTCACTATAAAAAAGAATTTTCAGTCAAAATCAACCAATAACTTTAAAAAAGTTTATTTTTATAAGAATAATGACATTTAGATGCTTTAAATTATGAAAATATAATAGAGTTTTGTAAGAGTAAATGTATTTATTATTCATTCCACTAAAAAAGTCCCCTGCAAATACAGGGGACTTTTTTAAATAGACGAATCCCAATCGTGCCGACTAATAGTGCTTATCGTTTTGAACCCGCACAGAGCAGGTGGGTGTCCTCTTCATTGTCTTTGAAGTCCCTAACTAGAGGGCATGTCATTAACAATAAAAGTGAGACTCCCGACGATATAATTGTTCGGTCAAAACTGATTGGCGTTTCGCGAACACATCAGGATTCGTATTACTTGTATAATAGCATATCCCTTTTAAAACTTCAATGAATATACCATGATATTATTTGACTATTCAGAATCATGAAGGATAGTAGATATATCATATATAATAGCTTTCTTCCATTATCCTTCCCTTCTCTCACACTTTCAAACGTCGATAAAAATACTCTATAAAACTAGTCCTAGATATCCTTGTCTATGAATAATATACATAGACAAGACATTAAACGGAGGGCTCTATGTGAATTCACTAACCACTTATTTTATATTAGGTATATCCCTGGCTGCACCAATCGGCCCTGTAAAGGCGACCTTACTGAACACTGGCATAAAAAACGGTTTTTTTCATGCTTGGTTTTTTGGTTTAGGAGCAATAGCAACTGATATTCTCTACATGTTAATGGTGTACTTTGGTGTCGGACAGTTTATTGACAATCCAATGATGAAAACGTTTCTTTGGTCTTTTGGATTTTTTGTCCTCATGTACACAGGGATTGAAAACTTGTTAACGGTAAATAATATTTCTATGGATGCGAAATATCGAAAAGTCGTACGGTTGAGACATTCCTTTCTATCTGGGTTACTTATGGCTCTATTGAATCCTTTGACTATTTTATTTTGGCTTGGAATTTATGGTTCCATACTTGTTGGTGGAGCAAGCGGCTCTTTATCAGGGCTTGAGGTTATTTTGTATAGTATTACTATCTTATTAGGAATTACACTTGTCGATCTGACGATGGCCACTATTTCTAGTGGTTCTAGAAAATTATTATCTACTCCTCTTTTAAAAACTGTGTCCATCATCTCTTCTATATCCATGATAGGTTTTGGTATTTACTTCGGAATTCAGGCTTACTATTCTTTATTTTAATTTTTAACGAGAAATCATTTCTTATAAATATATGCATAAAAAAATCCCTTCAGGAGAACATACCTTTATTCTATAAAAATTGAGGTGTGTAGGTTGGGGAAGAAAGATGAAAATCTTAGCGTAAGCAAGATGACTATTATTAGTATAGCTTCGATTCCATTAGTGATGACACTTGGGAACTCCATGCTTATTCCCGTGCTTCCAATACTGGAGAAAAAGGTAGATATTAGTTCTTTTCAATCAAGTATGATTATAACTAGCTACTCAATTGCTGCCATCATTCTTATTCCAGTTGCTGGCTATTTATCTGATCGATTTGGGAGAAAGAAAATTATATTGCCTTGCTTACTTTTAGCATTGATCGGTGGTCTTATAGCTGGAATGGCTTCCTGGAAAATGGACAGTCCTTACATGATGATCATTATTGGTAGGGTTTTGCAAGGCATGGGTGCTGCCGGTGCTATGCCGATTGTCTTGCCTCTAGTAGGTGATTTGTTTAAAGATGATCCAGAGAAGACAAGCTCCACCTTAGGTTTGATTGAGACATCAAATACCTTTGGTAAAGTATTAAGCCCTATCTTAGGTTCAGCTATTGCTGCTGTACTATGGTTCTTCCCATTTTTCTCTATCTCTATTTTTAGCGCCATCGCCTTCATACTCATATTATTTTTCGTTAAAGTTCCAAAAGGAGATAACGAAGAACCAGATAAACTTAAGGAATTCTTAAAGAAGGTCAAGGAAACATTTAAAGCTGAAGGTAAGTGGTTAACCTCGGTATTTTTAAATGGAATATATGCGATGTTCGTTCTTTTTGGGGTTCTATTTTATCTATCTGAAATATTGGAGAAGATTCATGATATTAAAGGAGTTAAAAAGGGGTTTATATTAGCAATTCCTTTATTATTCTTATGTATTGCATCTTTTATTACGGGCAGAAAAATAAAGGGACAATTGAAAACAATTAAACGTCTAATGATTATTACACTCATCGCGGCCTCAGCAAGCGTTGTATTTATAGGCTTTGTAAAAGACAGTATCTTTTTATTGATCGCTGTTTCGAGCATTCTTGGAATCGCAATTGGTGCTATTCTTCCTGTTTTAGATGCCATTATAACTGAAAACATTATAAAAGAAGAACGGGGCACCATCTCTTCTTTTTACAGCTCTGCTCGTTTTTTAGGAGTAGCAGCAGGACCACCTATCCTATCATTAGTCATGAAAAACTATATCAATCCTTTCTATATAGGCTGTGGTGTTTTAGGAATTATACTCACGTTTCTTGTCTTTAAACTCGTTAAAGTTAGTGAAATAGAAAAAAAAGATAAAAAGCCCGCTTAAAATATAGATAAGATATAAAAATGAAACCGATAATGCTTTCAAGTTATCGGTTTTTTTATGTGCAACAACTTTATATAAATCCCCCAAAAAAATTAGCACCAACTTCCATTCTCACTATTGAGAAGGAAACATGTGCTAGTTTTTTTAGCTTATAATTTGATAAACTCATTTTGAATTTACACTAAACAGAATCAATAAAATACCTGCGAATAGGCATACGATTCGAGTCATAGATATTTTATCCGCTAATCCCAATAAACCTATACCTGTCGTAACAATCAAAATGCAAGGCCCTACTAGTGCAAGCATTGAATTAATATAGAATGCTTTTTCTAAGTCGTTAAACTTTAGCATAAACATGGCTGCAGTAATTTCAATGCTACCAGATGCAAGTCTTAATAAAATTATAAAGAGTAATGCCTTTTCAATAACTCCAATCATCCTTCCAATTATGTATAATCTCTTAAAAGTATATGTGACCTCATCTTAAATTATTTTAGTTAGTTTTGTTATCTTCCGATTATTATTGAGTTTTAGCATTACGTGTGTTTTCAAGGTATCCCTTCTCTACTTTTAATTGTGACTTCACTTTTTAGGTGTCACTTTCTCCTCTTTATGTTGCACTTCTCTTCCAATTACGTGCGCCTCGCTATGATTTAGGTGTCACTTCCACTAATTTTAGGTGCGAATTCCACTGATTAAGACCAACTTCTCTCTTTGTGACTCACAAATAAAAAACCACCTTTTAAGCATAAATTTCATGCTTAAAAGGTGGTAACTATTTATTGTTCTTTTTTATTTAAGCTTAACTGTAGTTCATCAAGTTGAGCTTCTGCTACTGGGCTTGGTGCTTGTGTCAGTAAGCAGCTAGCACTTGCTGTCTTAGGAAAAGCAATTGTATCACGAAGATTTGTTCTTCCTGATAGAAGCATAACTAAACGGTCTAATCCGAATGCTACTCCACCGTGAGGAGGTGTACCATATTCAAACGCCTCCATTAAGAATCCAAACTGAGCTTTTGCCTCTTCGTCAGAGAATCCAAGAATTTCAAACATTTTTTCCTGTACTTCTCTTGAATAAATACGAAGAGATCCGCCACCTAGCTCATAGCCATTTAAAACAAGGTCATACGCTTGTGCTTTTACTTGGCTTGGGTCTGTTTCCATCAACGGCAGGTCTTCGTCAGCAGGACGTGTAAATGGATGGTGGGCTGCATAATAACGTCCTTCTTTTTCATCGTACTCGAATAATGGCCAGTTCACGACCCAAAGGAAAGCATAACGACTTTCATCAATTAGCTTTAAATCTTTACCAAGCTTCAAGCGTAACGCTCCAAGAGCATCTGCAACTACTGATTTCTTGTCGGCTACAAATAGTAATAAATCTCCTGCTGCAGCATCTAGAGTTTGGATAAGCGTACTTGCTGCTTCACCTTCAAAGAATTTTGCAATAGGACCTTTAATGCCTTCCTCGTCAACTTTAAGCCATGCAAGACCTTTTGCTCCATAGCGAGATGCATATTCTCCAAGGGCATCAATATCTTTACGTGAATAGTTATCGGCTGCTCCTTTGACGTTAATAGCTTTTACCTGGCCGCCGGCTTCTACTGCAGATGCAAATACTTTAAAGGAGCTATCCTTCACTTGCTCTGAAAGATCTGTTAACTCTAAACCAAAACGAACATCTGGTTTATCTGATCCGAATCTTGCCATTGCCTCGTCATAATCCATTCGTGGGAATGGAATGCTAACATCTACTCCTTTAACATCCTTCATGATCTTTTGCATCATCCGCTCATTCATCTCAAGAATGTCATCCATAGACAGGAAGCTCATTTCCATATCAATTTGAGTAAATTCTGGTTGACGGTCAGCACGTAAATCTTCGTCACGGAAACAGCGAGCAATTTGATAGTACTTTTCAAATCCTCCAACCATCAGCAACTGTTTGAATAATTGCGGAGACTGAGGTAAAGCGTAAAACTCTCCTCCATGTACACGACTTGGTACTAGGTAATCTCGAGCTCCCTCTGGCGTAGATTTCGTTAGGATTGGTGTCTCTACTTCAAGGAATCCTTCATCGTCTAAGAAACGTCTAACTGTTTTAGTAATATCTGAACGCATCTTAAATGTGTCATACATCACTGGTCTTCTTAAATCTAAATAACGATATTTTAAACGAACATCTTCCCCTGCGTCTGTTTGATTTTCAATAGAAAAAGGAGGATTTTTTGCTTCATTGATAATGGAGATTTCATTTGCTTGGACCTCAATTGCACCAGAAGGGATGTTGCGGTTTATTTGATTTTCTGCACGTGCAACGACAGTTCCTTTAATTTCAATGATAAATTCGTTTCTTAACGTATTTGCCACCTGTAGAGCAGTTTCTGAAATTTCTGGATTAAATACAACCTGTACAATACCAGTACGGTCTCTCACATCAACGAAAATAAGTCCACCCAAATCTCTTCGTTTTTGAACCCAACCGATTAGTTGAACCGATTCACCTATATGTTGTTCGTTAAGTTGTCCACTTGTATGCGTTCTGTTCATGATTATTTTGCCTCCGTTAATTTTTTCACTTCATCTATTAAGGATGTAAATGGTATTAGCTGTTGAGTCCCGGTAGTTAAATCTTTTAACATAACACTTTGTTCTTCGAGTTCATCTTCACCGATTACAATTACTGCTTTTGCTTTTAATCGGTCCGCTGATTTCATCTGTGCCTTTACTTTACGGTCTAAATAGTCCATATCAGCAGAGATTTTGTTTTGACGAAGCTCAAAGGTAAGCTCTGTCACCTTTTTCTTAGCTTCCTCACCCATTGCAACTAAGTATACGTCTAGCGATGTAAGGTCTGGAAACTCAATTTTTTCTGCCTCCATTGCAAGGAGAAGCCTTTCAATGCTCATCGCGTAACCGATACCCGGAGAATCGGGACCACCTAGCTCTGCTACTAAGCCATTATATCTTCCTCCACCAGCTAGCGTAGTGATGGCACCAAATCCCTCAGCAGTACTCATAATTTCAAATGCAGTGTGGTTATAATAGTCTAGTCCTCGTACTAAATTAGGATCTACCTCGAACTCAATATTTAACGTTGTTAAGTATTCTTTAACTTTTTCAAAATATGCTGCAGATTCTTCATTTAAATAATCTGTTAAAGATGGTGCTGTGGCCATCAAAGGATTGTTACGATCTACCTTACAGTCTAAAATTCGCAGTGGATTTTTTTGCAATCTATTTTGGCAATCAGAGCAAAATTCCTCGATATGCGGTTCAAAGTGGTTCACTAAAGCTTCTCGGTGAGCAATTCGACTTTCTGTATCCCCTAGTGAGTTAATCACTAGCTTCAAGCTTTTTAAACCAGCTTTTTTATAGATCGACATAGCTAAAGATATTACTTCAGCATCGATTGCTGGGTCAGCACTACCGATTGCCTCCATACCAAATTGAACAAATTGACGATATCTACCAGCTTGTTGGCGCTCATAGCGGAACATAGGTCCCATGTAATATAGCTTTACTGGCTGATCAGGATATCCAAACATCTTATGTTCTACAAATGACCGTACAACTGATGCTGTTCCTTCAGGTCTTAACGTAAGTGAACGATTTCCTCTATCCTGAAACGTGTACATTTCTTTTTGGACGATATCAGTTGTATCTCCTACACCTCTTTTGAAAAGCTCTGTATGTTCAAAAACTGGAGTTCTAATCTCTTTATAGTGATACATACGGCATTCTTCTCTAATAAGTTCTTCAACTACTTGCCACTTCGCTGTTTCAGCAGGCAAGATGTCTTGTGTTCCTCTTGGTAATTTAATATCCATTATGTTGGACTCCCTTCAAATACAAATAAAAAAAGCCCTCATCCCTTGCATATAGCAAGGGACGAGAGCTTTTAAGCTTCCGCGGTTCCACCCTAGTTGGTTAATAAATTAACCCTCTCAACGCTGGATAACGGCCAGATCCGTTTTTGCCTACTAAAGCATACTCTTTCGACAAAAAACCTCTCGAATGTTGTTCACTGTAAGGGTCTGTAGGAAAGATTTCAGCCACGTCTTTCCCTCTCTTGTCATTCCTGATAAACAGTTACTTTTTCGGTCAATGGTTTGTTTTAATTTTTAATTATACTTTATCATAATAACGTAAATGAAATAAGTCAACCTTTTTAAATAAATGGTAGTAATTTTTTGTTAGACTATTTACAATAAAGAGAGAGGTGATCCAATGAATAACAAAATAGTCCACAAATTGGTAACATTATTACTAGTATTTACGCTCTTCATACCTTTTGTTAATATTCAGGTTCAAGCTCAAGAACAAGAGGCTATAGTAAGTGTATCGTCTTTAAAGGTGCGTAGTGGTCCGGGATTAACATATGACACAATTGGTTCAGTACATAAAAATGATAAGCTAACAGTAGTCGGAAAAGAAAATGATTGGTTAAAAGTTAAATACAAAAATACTACTGGTTGGGTTGCTAGCTGGTATGCAACTATTGAGACGGAAGGTTTAGAGAATAAGCAAATTGTCTCCAAAGTAAATAATTTAAACGTTCGTACAGCTCCTTCAGTTTCTTCCGCCGTTATCGGTAAATTAAATGAAGGTGAAAAGTATGTTGCACATCAATCAGAAGATGAATGGGTTGAAATTGATTACAATGGACAAAAGGGATGGGTAAATAATACATATGTGACGATAGTAGATCATACTGAAACAAAAACTCCTGCACCATCCACATCCATAAAAGAAAGAAAGTTTGTTATTTCTGTTGATGCTTTAAATGTACGTGCTAAACCTGACTTATCTTCCAAAAAAATAGGTCAAGTTAACAAAGGAGACCAATTTAACGTGCTTGCTACGGACCATCAGTGGGTTCAAGTAGAACTTGAAACAGGAAAAAAGGGATGGCTATATAGCTTTTATGGTAGTTTTACAAATGCAGTAGAATCTAGTTCAAAGTCCACTTCATCAGAGTCCATTACTGTGCTATATAGTGGAACAAATATCCGCGCTGAGAGTAATACTAACAGCGAAGTAGTGAAAAGAGCTGCGGCTGGTGAATCATTTAAAGTCATTGAGACAATTAATGACTGGTTTAAAATCGATTTAGGAAATGGAAAAAATGGGTATATCGCTAACTGGGTAGTATCCTCCTCAGAAGAAACAAATACTCCGGAAACATCAAAAGAAACAGAGAAAGAGCAAAAGAAAGAAAAAGTAACAAGAAAAAAAGGGACACTAAAAGGAGCAACCATTGTAATTGATGCCGGCCACGGTGGAAATGATCGTGGGACAACTGGTGCTTTAGGGACCGATGAAAAAGATATAACGCTTAAAACAGCTGAATTGCTCTCCTCCAAACTGCAAGCAGCAGGTGCTAATGTTAGGATGACCAGACAATCGGATGAATATGTAGACTTACGTAAAAGAGTTTCTATAGCGCATCAAGTGAATGCTGATGCTTTCATAAGTCTCCATTACGATGCCATTAATAATAGTTCCGTACGAGGCTATACAACATACTACATGAATAGCCATCAAAAAGAGCTTGCTAACTACGTTCATAAAGGACTCGGTGACATGATTTCCTTAAAAAATCGTGGTGTTCAACCAGGTAACTATTTAGTACTTCGAGAAAATAAGCAGCCTGCTATTCTTATAGAATTAGGATATTTGAGCAACCCAACTGAAGAACAGCATGTAACTACACGAGCATTTAGGGAACAAGCAACTCATGGAATATATAATGGTATTATCGACTACTTTGATAGTCAACTGAAATGATTAACAAGCTAATTGTCTTTTAACATTTATGAAGTAAACAAAATAAGTCCTGAAAATTTTACTGTACGTAAAACTTTCAGGACTTTTAATATAAAGGTTATGTTAAAGGGTAGAGTTGATTTATGATATAAAGAAAACTTAGATCAGAGAGTAGAATTGATTTTTCGCCCCAGCCGGACGCTTTCCTCGGGGTGAGCGATAAGCCATCACCCATCGCTTACGCGCATGGTTGTGATGTCTTATCTGTCTCACTCATCCCGTAGGAGTCGCCGTCTGGCGCTCCAATCAATAAATGGGAACAGCTTTAGCATCGAGAAAGCGCTAATAAATGTACTCGCATAAAGAAAGCTAAAAGCTGTCACCAACCTCAATTTCATAATCTAGTTTATATTCTTAATAGCCATTTAAAAGTTCCTTTGTTTATGTTTAGTCACTATAAAAAAGAATGGTTAATCAAAATCAACCAATAACTTTAACAAAGCTAATATAAATTAGAATTTATTCCAGTCTTGCTTTTAAGACTAAGCCTCAAGCACGATAGTCACAGGGCCATCATTAGTGAATGTAACATCCATCATGGCTCCAAAAATCCCAGTTTCCACTTGGATTTCCTTTGCCTGTAACTTGCTATTGAAAAGCTCCCAAAGTGGCTTAGCTTGTTCTGGTCTAGCAGCTTCTATAAAACTAGGACGTCTTCCTCTTTTTGTATCTGCATAAAGTGTAAATTGAGAGACAGAAAGAATGGAACCATTCATTTCTTGAATGGAATGGTTCATCTTACCATCTTGATCCTCAAATAACCGTAGTCCCGCTATTTTCTCTACTAAATAATCGACTTCTTTTTCCGTATCTGTAGTTGTAATTCCTACTAATAACATATATCCATGATCTATCTGACCAGTAATTTCACCGTCTACTGTTACTTTTGCATTTTTGCATCTTTGTAGAACTACTTTCATCTAAATTTACTCCCTTTAACTAAATTCAGTTTATAGTTTGCATTAGTTAATAATACGCTGAACAGAATAGACATCTGATAGCTGTTTAATTCGATCCACAACTTTGTGTAGATGTGCAATATTAGAAATTAGAATAGACAGATGAATGGAAGCTATATCATTATCTGATTTGCCACTAACTGCAACTATATTGGTTTTAGATTCGTTTACTACTTGGAGTACTTCGTTTAGTAAGCCTGTCCGATCAAAAGCAGACACTTCGATATCTACCTGATATTCCTTTTTCGAAGGACTATCTGATTGTTCCCATTCAACCTCAATAATACGCGAATGCGCATCATCATTTTGAACATTTGGACAATCCGCTCGATGAACAGATACCCCTCTACCTTTCGTTATAAATCCAACAATTGCATCCCCTGGTACAGGACTACAGCAGCGGGAAAGACGAATAAGTAGATTATCGATACCTTTTACTACAACGCCAGATTCTGTTGTTTTCTTAATCGTAGGCGTTTGCATTTCAGTATTAATCTTTTCAAGCGCCTCTTCTTGGTCACGAATTTTGCGCATTTTTTCCGCTAAACGGTTTACTACCTGCTGCGCAGTTATTCCACTAAAGCCGACAGCTGCATATAAGTCTTCTTCCCCGGCAAAAGCGTATTTTTCGCATACTCTTTTAATGTTCTCAGAAGTAAGAACTTCCTTTATATCAAACTCTTGAGCTTTTATTTCTTTTTCAACAGCTTCTTTACCTTTTATTACATTTTCTTCTCTGAGCTGTTTTTTAAAGAATTGCTTAATTTTGTTTTTTGCCTGTGATGATTGAGCAATTTTTATCCAGTCCCTGCTCGGTCCAAACGATTGTTTAGACGTAAGAACTTCAATAATATCTCCTGTTTGCAGCTTGGTATCCAGCGGCACCATTTTTCCGTTCACTTTAGCGCCAATCGTTTTGTTACCGACCTCCGAGTGGACTCGATACGCAAAATCTATTGGAACAGAGCTGGCGGGAAGCTCAATTACATCACCTTTTGGAGTGAATACGTACACCATATCTGAAAACAAATCGAATTTGAGGGATTCCATAAATTCTTCAGCATTTGATGACTCTTGCTGAAATTCTAAGATTTCTCTAAACCAAGTAAGCTTGGAATCAACGTTTTGCTTACCTGCCTCTACCTTTTTGCCCTCTTTGTAAGCCCAATGCGCGGCAACCCCATATTCAGCTATATTGTGCATTTCCTCAGTGCGAATCTGAACCTCTAATGGCTCTCCGTTAGGTCCGATTACCGTAGTGTGGAGGGATTGGTACATATTTTGCTTAGGCATAGCGATATAGTCTTTAAATCGTCCAGGCATTGGCTTCCAAAGTGTATGAATAACCCCTAAAACTGCGTAGCAATCCTTAATACTATTTACAATGATTCGCATTGCTAATAAGTCATAGATTTCATTGAACTGCTTGTTTTGAACGACCATTTTGCGATATATACTGTAAATATGCTTCGGTCTCCCAGATATATCTGCTCCTACTTCCATTTCATCCAGCTGATTTCTTATATCATCCATAACATCCGTTAAGTAAAGCTCTCGCTCTGTACGCTTCTTCTTCATAAAATTAACAATTCGATAATATTGCTGTGGATTTAAATAACGTAATGCCGTATCCTCTAGCTCCCATTTCACTGCTGAAATCCCTAGTCTGTGGGCAAGAGGTGCAAAAATCTCTAACGTTTCGTTAGATATACGTCGTTGTTTTTCCTCAGGTAAATGCTTTAATGTACGCATATTATGTAAACGGTCAGCAAGCTTAATCAAGATAATTCGGATATCCTGTGCCATAGCTATAAACATCTTCCGATGATTTTCAGCCTGCTGTTCTTCTTTAGACATATATTTAATTTTACCTAATTTCGTTACCCCTTCTACTAGCAGGGCAACCTCTTCGTTAAATTCACGAACAATATCTTCTCGTGTATATTCAGTGTCCTCTACAACATCATGTAGAAAACCAGCGGCAACAGTCTCGGGATCCATTTGAAGATCAGCAAGAATTCCTGCTACTTGTATGGGATGTAGAATATATGGCTCCCCCGAATTACGGAATTGTTCTCTATGAGCATGCTCTGCCAATTCGTATGCTTTCTTAACGAAGTCAACATGTTCTTTATTCATATAAGTGGAAACTGTTTCAAAAACATCTTCTGCTGTCTTCACCTGATCTTTTGCCATGTTAACTCACCTGATTTCGTTATTTTTCAAAAATAGTATATAAGCTATATTTTATAAAAAAAAAGAGGGACTTGTAAAGTCCACCCTTATCTTGTATAGTCAATTACTTTCTTATTATGCACAATTTGTGTCCATAAAGAAAGAAGAATATTAGTATTGCATTAACGTACGGATGTTATAGTCCTTAAGCTTGTCACGTCCATCTAAATAAGTCAATTCGATTAAGAATGCACAACCTACTACTACACCACCAAGTTCCTCTACTAATTTGATAGTAGCCTCTATTGTACCACCTGTAGCTAACAAGTCATCTACAATTAGTACACGTTGCCCTGGTTTAACAGCATCTTTATGCATTGTCAAAACATCTTTCCCGTATTCTAATCCGTACTCTGCACGGATCACTTCCCGAGGAAGCTTGCCTTCCTTACGAACTGGTGCGAAACCTATGCCTAAAGCATAAGCAACTGGACATCCAATGATAAATCCACGTGCTTCTGGTCCAACGATTATATCTACACCCACTTCTTTGGCATATTCCACAATTTGGTCAGTAGCATATTTATATGCTTCTCCATTATCCATAATTGTTGTAATATCCTTGAAACGAATACCTGGTTTAGGCCAGTCCTCTACTATTGTAACATATTTCTTTAAATCCATTTTTGCTCCTCCTCAGGAACGGTTTGTACTGCTTTTCGCTCTTCAAACCATTGTTTCAGCTCTTTATATGGTGCGTACAATAGCTTCTGCTCTAAATCAATTTGCTTTGTACGCTGTTGATAGATTGGTGCTTCCGATAAATCTCTTTTAGGTAGATTTTCATTCAACACCAATGTGCCACCCTCTATTCTAACAAAATCTAGCTCAAAAAACACCTTTGACATAAAATTAATTGTATTTTGGCTCCAGCCAGTGTGCTTGGATAGCTGTTGTATATGCTGTTTGAGAGCAAACGTTTTTCTTTTTGAAAGGAAAGAAAAGTACCATTTAAACTGTTCTCGCGTAGGTAAGCCCTCAAAGTAAGTCGACTCCGATGCAAAAAAGTGAGCATAGATTCTTTTCCAATCGTGGTATTGTAATAAGTTCATTAATTGCTCTTCATCTTCAGGCAAATCTAAGAGACATAAACAGTTTGCTTTGACTTTTTCTTTTATCAAGCTATCCCATGACCATATATTTTCAGAAACAACTGATTCAAAATGAGAAATAGATTCCTTGTTAAAACACATAAAAACAGTCTGAGAAACGGGAATGGTTGGTAACCATCTATTCACTTGTCTCACACCACGTATATCAAACAACTGCCACTCATTTGTTCTAGCATCCTGAATCATAAGCTGGGGTTTCTTTCGACCATTCCACTCGTTAATTTGCAAGTCCCCTATAAAAGATAACTTTGTAGCTGGTGCTATCTCATCAGCTAGCTCTCCTTTTCCAAAACCTACCGCATCTAACAAGATTGCTCCCTGCATGAGCTCCATTTTAACATGATTTTGAGCAGATCCAATTTTTTTAACTGAGTTTACTTGTATATTCTCGATACAATACACTGGCTTAGCAAAACCCATTCCAAATGGAGATAGACGTTGAATGGACTGTATAGACTCGGTAGAAATTTCATCCATTTCTAATGGTACGTCTATCGATACTACAGGTATTAACTGTTCCTCTGTTAAGCATTCTCTTGCCTGCTCATTGAGCCTTTCTCTAAACTCATCTACATGTTCAAGCGGAAACGTCATACCTGCCGCCATCGGGTGACCACCAAAATGAGAAACAATATCACTATTCTTAGCTAGTTCATTGTACATATGGAAGCCTTCTATACTGCGCGCAGAGCCTTTAGCAATTTGCTTGTCCGGATCAAATCCAAGAACAATTGTTGGACGATAATATTTCTCTACTAATTTCGAAGCCACAATTCCTAAAACACCAGGGTTCCACCCTTCCTTACCAACTACGATGACACTAGGACCCTCGATAGTATGGTTTTGCTCTAGAATTTCCACCGCTTCATCTGTGATTTGCTTCACGATAGCTTGTCTTTCCTTATTTTTATCATTTAGCATGTTGGCAAGCGCAAGTGCTCGATTCGAATCTTCCGTTATGAATAACTCAACGCCAGGTGCTGCTTCACCAAGTCGACCTACAGCATTAATACGAGGTCCGAACATAAAACCTATCGTTTCTTCATTGATCGTGTTTATTTCTACACCACTGACATTTGCTAATGCTTCTATCGCTATGTTGGTAGTTTTTCTCATTTGCTTAATACCTTCTTGGACGAAGTATCGATTTTCTCCCTTAACCGATACAAGGTCAGCAATTGTACCAATAGCCACTAAATAAAACAAGTCTTTAGGTATTTCACCAAGTAATGCATGAGCAACTTTAAAAGCTACTCCTACGCCTGCTAAATGAGAAAAAGGATATCTTGTATCTTTTAAACCAGGGTGTATGATAACATCTGCTGCTGGAAGCACATCTCCTGGTTCATGGTGATCCGTAACAATGACATCCATCCCTAAGTCTTTTGCAAACTGAATCTGTTGAATCCCTGATATCCCATTGTCGACTGTAATGATAAGTTTGACACCTTCATCAAAAGCTTGTTGGAATAAACGCTCACTTGGTCCATAGCCGTCTATAAATCTGTTAGGAATCTTAAAAATAACATCGGCACCAAGGGCCTCCAATGTTTTCATCATGACAGTAGTACTTGTTATTCCGTCTGCATCGTAATCGCCGTAAATCATGATTTTTTCATCAACATCTATTGCTTGATGTACTCTTTCTACTAATTTCTCCATTCCTTCAAAGAGAAATGGGTCATGTATATGTTCTTCCGTTATATATAAAAAGTTTTTAGCATCCTCTACACTATTAAAACCCCTAGAGACTAATACTTTCGCACAAACGCGAGGTATGGTTAGCTCTTTTTCGAACGTATTAACTAATTCGTCATTGGGCCTAGATATTCTCCATCTTTTTTGTGATTGTATCATTTTTCTTCACTTCCTTATTAGTTATTATAACGTATAAAACAAGAAAGGTTGTATATATTACTGCAAAGAAAAAAGAGGCGGAGTATAAAATACCCCGTCCCCTTATTTTGTTTCATTATACTACTGGCTCATCTGAACCCCATTTTTTCTCTTCTTTATCTACTTTAATACCGCCTGTTTTACGTAGCTCTCTAGCTTTCAGATCAAACCAGATTTGAGTTGCGATAAATAGAGATGAATATGTTCCTGCTAATAATCCAATTAACAGTGCAATAGAGAAGTTTCGTATACCTTCTGCACCAAACAATAATAATGCTACTACTACAAGTACCACAGTCAATACAGTATTAACTGAACGCCCTAAAGTTTGTCGAAGTGACTTGTTAACTATAGAAGCAAGTTCTTCTTCGGTAGTAATAGTTTTACTACGATGGAGATTTTCCCTAATTCTATCAAACGTTACAATTGTATCATTTATCGAATAACCTACTATCGTTAATATAGCTGCGATAAAGGTAATATCTACTTCTAAACGTAAAATACTAAAAATGGCTACCATTAGGAAGACATCATGGATTAAGGATGCAATGGCAGCTACACCCATACGCCACTCAAACCGGAAAGCAACGTAAATTATAATCCCAATTGCTGCAAATAGCATCGCCTTCATTGCGTTGGCAGCAAGTTCCTTTCCTACCGTAGGTGAAACTGTACTTACTTGTGGCTCTGCTCCAAATTGTTCCTTAATATCTGCTTTTAAATTTTTAATCTCTTCTTGAGTAAATTCATCTTTATAACGGACTACTGCTCCTTCGCTATTGTCACCTGAAATGACGATATCTTCAGAAGACAATCCAATAGTATCCAACTTCTCGGTAACGATACTTTGAGTCAACGGTGTTGTGGAGTCTATTTGGACACGTGTACCAGAGGAGAAATCAATTCCTAGATTTAGCTTAAATACACTCAAGATGACAATTCCAGCTACTGTCAATATAATAGACGCTGTATAATAAATTTTTCTATTGTGAACAAAATCTACTCGATCAAATTTTGTAGTTAAATCTAACGTATCAATTTCCTCTTCTGGAGGGTGTATACGTTTTTTCGAAATTCCAAACCAGCCTGGCTTATTGTCTAAGTAACCGCTATGAACTAGCAATCCTAAAAGAATACGAGAAGCAAAAACTGCTGTTATAAATACAACTAGAATACTAATAATTAAAAGCGTAGCGAACCCTTTAACAGAGCTTGTACCAAAATAGAATAATACAACTGCCGCTAAAAGGGTGGTGACATTCGCATCAAAAATCGCCGAGAAGGAAGATTTCGCTCCAGCTTCAAATGATTTTTTTACCGAATTACCAACTCTTAGCTCTTCTCTTATTCGTTCATAGGTTAAGATGTTGGCATCCACTGCCATACCTACTCCGAGAACAATGGCTGCAATACCTGGAAGAGTTAGAACTCCATTAATCCAATCGAATATTACTAAGATTAAGAAGATATACACGACTAACGAAATGACTGCTATAGCGCCCGGTAAGCGGTAATAGAAAATCATAAATAGGAAGATAGCTGCAACACCGATAATACTTGCAAGAATCGTGCTGTCTAATGCTTGCTCACCAAATTGTGCTCCAACTGACGTCGAGAAAATTTCTGTAAGTTTAACTGGTAAAGCCCCAGCGTTTAATATACCTGAAAGATCTTTTGTTTCCTCTACTGAAAAGGCACCCGATATTTCCACGCTTTCAGAGCTAATTCGCTGAGATACTCGCGGATCAGAAATGAATTTGTGTTCTTCCTTTAATACCTCGGCAGCATAGGAATCTACGCCTTCTTCAAAATCTAACCAGATGACTAACACATTGTCTGGTGCAGGTCTAGCTGCTATTTGCTCCGTTATCTCTGCAAACTTATTTGCATCTTTTAGCTCTAATGTAACAATTGGCTGTCCTTGTTGGTTAAACGCAGGATTAGCGCCTCCCTCTTTAAGGTCCATACCATCTAGCATTATATTATCTTCTGAGTCCCTGAACGTTAGATTAGCTTGTGTAGAAAGTAGTTCCCTAGCTGACTCTTGGTCTTCAACTCCTGCGAGCTGAACCCTTATTCTATGGTCGTTCTCAATCTGAATACTTGGCTCACTTACACCAAGTACATCAATACGGCTAGTTAATGCTGACGCCGTATCTGCTACTATTTCATCTGTAATTTCTTGTCCATCCTGTAGTTCTTCAACTTGATACAGGACTTCAAAGCCACCTTGTAAATCTAGCCCTAATTTAATATTATTTAAAACTCCGCCAACTGTTGGGCTTATTGTCCCTGCAAAAATTACAAGAAGCAGTAAAAACGCAACTATGCGTCCTCTTGTTTTCATATGTACTTCCTCCTAAGAATAACCACAGACTTCCTTCGTCAGAAAGACTATTGCTAAAACAATTATGAAATAGAATATTCCATCTATTTCAATTCCAAAAAAATGCAACACATTTATTATGAAACACGATGCCCCTTACTGTCAAATGACTGTTTGCTTATTTTTTCTCATTTTGAGGATTTAATAAGACTTGTAATTCCTCTTGGTTAATGTCTGCAAACCAATTGGATGTTCGAGAGTTTTGAATTTGCTCGTAGGTCATATACTCTGCTGGTGTAATAGAAAGAACGTCATTGACAATCTGATGAAGAGATAAGGAAAGAACATCTAGCTTCCTCCATTTCTTTTCCACACAATACTTCCAAATATCTTGTTCTGTTACTGTTTCGTACTGATAAACTTTAAATTCACTCTTTTTGCTCTCTAAAGCTGGTAGCACGTGTAGAAAGATATGATTGTATGAGTTTTCCAAAATACTGCACCTCTTTATAGAATAATGTGGTAAGTGGCTTGCATATTATTATTGTAAACGAAGTTCCTGCATTTGAGAAGGAAGTGTTTAATTTGTCGACGTATTTAAGAGGGTCCATTGTATTAATGTTTGCCATTTTTTTGTCCAAGTTCTTAGGCTTTATTTACCGCATGCAGTTCGTTCGGTTGACTGGAGAAGAGGCAGTTGGTATTTACAGCACGGCGTATCCAGCCTTTATCTTCTTCTTATCCCTTATCCAATTGGGCATACCGATTGCTATAACTAAAATTATAGCTGAGCTTCGAACGAGAAACGCTATATCTGATTATTTCACAGTTATGCGAACTTCCGTAATTGTAACCGTAGTATCTATGATTATTTTTACACCGATCTTTATTTTTGTCACTCCACTTATTTCTAGTAATCTATTGAAAAACGATGCAATAACGATGACTCTCTACGTGTCTATTGCTATTGTACCAATCGCAGCAGCAGGAGGAATCTTAAGAGGCTTTTTACAAGGAATTGCTAAATTAGAAGAAACAGCAATAGCACAGCTAATTGAACAAATAGTTCGTATCTTATTAATCACCTTTGCCTTGCCTTTATTTTTAACTTCTTCATCTCCACAGGAAGCTGCTGCATACGCTATGTTCTTAGCTTTGGTTGCAGAGGCAGCATCATTACTTTATCTCAAATGGAGATATGAAAAGTGGAAAAAACAACAAACATATACAAAGTCAAAAAAGGCGTATCCACTGCCGCCATTATTCGCTATAGCCCTGCCTTCATCTGGTAGTAAGCTTTTTGGTTCATTCACATGGTTTTTGGAGCCTATCATTTTTATCAAGGCTTTAGCTATTACAGGTATAAGCGCTGTTGCTGCTACAACGCTCTATGGAGTAATTTCAGGCGTTTTAGTACCGTTATTACTGTTCCCATCCTTTATACCCTTTGCACTCTCTATCGTCCTTATACCTGCTGTAAGTGACGCTTATGCAAGAAAGAACTATAGTTTGCTTAAAGAGAGAATCCATTTATCTTTAAAATTTTCTACTCTAACGGGCTGTTATGCAGCTACCTTGTTCTATTTACATGGTGGTGAGCTAGTCTATGAACTATTTCATGTTGAAAACGCAGAAGTCTATATGAAAATTCTATCTCCAATTTTTTTCTTTTACTATATTCAAAGCCCTTTGTTCTCTATCTTGCAGGCTCTCAACAGCTCTAATAGCGCATTTCTCAACTCGCTTTATGGCGGGGTAGGAAAGTTACTATTACTATTTTTCTTAGCATCTCAGGCTGGCATCCAGGAGAAAGGTGCAATTGTTGCGATAGGATTTGGTGTACTGATCACTTCATTTCTACATATCGCTTCACTTAAACAAAAGAAAGAAGCTCAAATTGGGTTCTCTTTTTTCGCGTTACCTTATGTCGTATTTCTAGTGACTATTATTACTCGACCAATGTTAGTGTCCATAGGTAGCCAATCATTGATAATAGATTGCTTACTCACTCTAGCTTATTTAACAATCGGCCTATTACTATTTGGACAAATCCGACGAAAAGAGCTAAGTGTGATTTTCAAAATAGCTAAAAGCTCTAAAAATAGATTTTAAGTCCATTAGTTAAAAAAGTAAGAGTCCAAGATCCCCCTTCAAAAGGGTGGTTTTGGGCTCTTTTATTAAAAAGAAGTTTTGAGTTGTATATATAATTCTTCTTCCTCATAGGAACAATAGAATACTTTTTTATAATCATAAAGCATTTTCTTATTCAGTTCGTCCAATAACCATTCTTTACTTTTTCCAATTCGAATAAGATGATCCATTTGTATATCTCCATCAATAATTAAAGGAAATATAAACTGCTCCTCTTTCTTTTTGAAAACGGATAAGTTTCCTGATGGCTCCAAAAAGGCATAGGAAACTGAACGAACAGAACCAATCTGCTGTTCTCTCAGCTGCTGTAGCAAATCATCTAGATTATATCTTTGCTTCCTCATCTCTTTCTCCACTATCACGCCATCTTTTATAATAATGGATGGATGGCCCTCCATCATATCTCTAAATTTTTTACTCTTTAAGGAGGTATACGAGGCAATCAGTTGAATAATCAGCAAGATTCCCATTGGTAAAAAAGCGTGCCAAAGATTACTTTCTGGGTCATCAATTGCAACGGATCCTACTTCTGCAATCAACAAAAAGACAACTAAGTCAAAAATACTTAGCTCGCCGACTTCTCTTTTTCCCATAATTCTTAAAATAGCTAATATAATCCAATACAATGCTATTGTACGCAAAATAATTATGAGAGTATCATTCATATGAATTCACCTCAATTTTATATTGCCCACAAAAAAAGAACTTACTCATTAGAGAGTAAGTTCTTTTACTTAAATTGTAGAATCTGTAACAACTCGTCCAACAGCAACACGTTCAAATTGTAAACGAGTACCATCCGCTACGACTACATAAATTGTTTGATCATCCACTGCATCTACCTTACCGTGTAATCCACCTACTGTAATAATATGATCTCCACGCTTTAGATTACTTTGCATTTCGGCAGTGCTTTTCTGTCTCTTTTGCGCTGGTCGAATGATAAAAAACCACATAACGACGAACATAGCAATAATTGGCAATAAACCTACTAAATCCATTAATATTTCCCCTCCTTTTCCTCTTTATACAGTATACAAGAATCAGAAGTTTTTTGCATTTGGTTTGTTGTACCCATACTCTTCAAAAAACTCTTCTTTAAAATCTAATAGACGATCTTCTCTAATTGCCTGGCGTACATTCTCCATTAATTTCATCAAGAAATGGAGATTGTGATAAGATGCTAAACGCAATCCAAAGGTCTCATCTGCCTTGAAAAGGTGGCGAATATAAGCTCTTGAATAATTTTTGCATGTATAGCAATCACATTTTTCATCGATAGGACCAAAATCTCTAGCAAATTTAGCGCCTTTAATTACTAATCTTCCTTGGTGCGTAAAGAATGTACCATTTCGAGCAATTCGTGTAGGCAATACGCAATCAAACATATCCACGCCACGAATAGAACCATCGATTAGTGAGTCTGGTGAGCCTACTCCCATTAAGTATCGAGGCTTGTTATCAGGCATTAAAGGAGTTGTGAAATCTAATACTCGATTCATAACGTCTTTTGGTTCACCTACAGATAAACCACCAATAGCATAACCAGGGAAATCTAATGAAATTAAATCCTTCGCTGACTGGCGACGAAGCTCTTCATATTCTCCACCTTGAATGATACCGAATAAGCCCTGTTTATCCGTGTTTGTATGAGCAGTTAAGCATCGTTCTGCCCAACGAGACGTACGCTCAACAGATGCTTTCATGTATTCGAAAGTAGCTGGATAAGGAGGACATTCATCAAAGGCCATCATAATATCAGAGCCTAGTGCATTTTGTATCTCCATCGACTTTTCTGGACTTAAAAATAGCTTGTCCCCATTCAAGTGATTGCGGAAATGCACACCTTCTTCTTCTATCTTACGCATATCGCTTAAACTAAATACTTGGAAGCCGCCTGAATCTGTTAAGATTGCTCGATCCCAATTCATAAATTTGTGTAATCCGCCAGCCTCACGAATAATATCATGTCCAGGACGAAGCCACAGATGGTAGGTATTACTTAAAATTATTCCTGCGTCCATCTCTTTGATTTCTTCTGGAGCCATTGTTTTAACAGTTGCTTGTGTTCCAACCGGCATAAAGGTTGGTGTCTCGAATGACCCATGAGGTGTATGTACTATACCTAGACGAGCACCTGTTTGTTTATCTTTTTTTATTAATTCATACGTAATTGCAGTCATTTAATAGTTCCTTCCTTTTATAAACATCGCATCACCAAAGCTAAAGAAGCGATAACGCTGCTCGATTGCTTCTTGGTATGCGGACAATATAAATTCCTTTGATGTTAAAGCACTTACTAGCATAACAAGTGTGGACTTCGGTAAATGGAAGTTAGTGATCATTCCATCGATACATTTAAATTCGTATCCTGGATAAATGAAAATAGATGTCCATCCACTATCTTCTTTTAATGTACCATCAAATTTTGTAGCGACAGTTTCCAATGTTCTTGTGGAAGTGGTTCCAACTGCTACTACTTTACCGCCAGCTTCCTTCACACCATTAATCAGTTCAGCAGTTTCCTGTGTAACACGGTAGAATTCCGAATGCATCTCATGGTCATCTATGGAATCAACGCTTACTGGTCTGAATGTTCCCAAACCTACATGAAGTGTTACAAATGCGATTTTAATACCTTTCGCTTTTATCTCCTCAAGTAGCTCGGTTGTGAAATGCAAGCCTGCAGTTGGAGCAGCAGCTGAACCTTGTTCTTTTGCATAAACCGTTTGGTAACGATCCTTATCTTCCAATTTTTCATGAATATAAGGTGGTAAAGGCATCTCGCCAAGCTTGTCCAATACTTCAAAGAATACTCCAGTATATTCAAAACGGAATATTCTTCCTCCGTGATCTTTTAATCCGGTACACACTGCTGTCAATAATCCTTCACCAAACACTATTTTTGTGCCTATTTTCACTCGTTTAGCTGGTTTGACAAGGGTTTCCCATTCGTCCCCTTCCAATTGAGTTAACAATAGCACCTCAATATTAGCACCAGTATCTTCTTTAATTCCCATTAGTCGGGCAGGCATTACCTTAGTATCGTTTAGTACAAGGCAATCCCCTTCATGTAATTCATCAATTATTTTAGAAAAGTTGGTATGCGTTAGCTTTTGGTTCGCATAATCGGTGATTAACAGCTTACTGCTTGTCCGATCAGCTAACGGTACTTGTGCGATTAACTCTTCTGGTAAATCAAAATCAAAATCTTCTACTCTCATTTATAAGGACATCCTTTTATTAATTGTTTCCATCGATTGGCAATGGTTTTCCTAAATGTTCATAAGCAAGCGGGGTGACAATTCTTCCACGAGGAGATCGTTGTATAAAGCCTATTTGCATTAAATAAGGCTCGTACACATCCTCAATAGTAGTAGACTCTTCTCCAATACTTGCTGCAATCGTATCTAACCCTACAGGGCCACCTCTAAAACGCTCAATCATAGCATTAATAAGTTTATGGTCGATATGATCCAAGCCTCTAGGATCAACCTGTAATAGTTCCAACGCTTCTTTAGCAATAGTTATATTAATGTTACCATTACCTCTCACTTGAGCATAATCCCTAACCCTTTTTAACAAACGGTTGGCAATACGGGGGGTGCCTCTAGAGCGACGGGCAATTTCACCAGCTGATTCATGATCTATTGCTGCATTAAATAGCTCTGCACTTCTTAATACAATTGACGTAAGGGCTTCTTCATCATAGTAATCCAAACGAAGCAGCACTCCAAAGCGATCCCGTAAAGGAGCAGATAGTGCGCCTGCTCTTGTTGTTGCTCCAACTAACGTAAAGGGAGGGAGATCCAAACGTACACTTCTAGCCGAAGGACCTTTTCCTACTACAATATCTAAGCAGAAATCTTCCATAGCTGGATAAAGAACCTCTTCAATCGAGCGGTTTAAACGATGAATTTCATCAATGAACAATACATCGCCAGGCTCCAAAGAGCTAACGATTGCTGCCAAATCACCTGGACGTTCGATTGCGGGACCACTTGTCATCCTCATTTGAACATTCATTTCGTTAGCTATGACAGCAGCTAGTGTGGTTTTACCAAGACCCGGTGGACCATAAAGTAAGCAATGATCCAAGCTCTCATTTCTCATTTTTGCAGCTTCAATAAAAATAGCCAAATTGTGCTTTATTTTATCTTGCCCAATATACTGAGTTAATAACTGAGGACGGAGGGATTGCTCAAAAGGTTCATCATAGGAAGAAATTTCACTGGAAATAACACGTTCTGACAAACAAAACTCCTCCTTTCTTACTTACCAGAGAATAGTAGCTGCAATGATTTTTTCATGAATTCGTCAGTTGTAGTCAATTCATTGTTTGACTTAAGCTTAGGACGGATTTTGGATAATTCTTTTTCTGAATATCCTAGAGCGTTTAAAGCTAACATAGCCTCTTCCATTTCATGAACGGTATCATGCTCAGTGAATAGGCTTGGCTCATCGTCCTCAAATTCTAGCTGTTCGATATCTATTAGGTCATTTAATTTACCTTTTAAATCTAGAATCATTTGTCTTGCAGTTTTTTTACCTACTCCGGGAAACTTGACCAAGAACGATTCATCTTCTCTTTCAATCGCTTGTATCACATGTGTCGGCTCACCACTTGCTAGTATGGCTAATGCACCTTTAGGACCAATACCAGATACCAGGATCAATTTTCGAAATAGCTCTCTTTGTGCCAGGTTAGGAAAGCCCATTAATTGTTGGGCATCCTCTCTTACATGTAGATAGGTAAAGACTTGCGTTTCTTCCTCACTTCTTTGAAAGGCGAACGGATTAGGCGTAAACAATTGATAGCCAATTCCCTGTTGCTCTAACACAACGTATTCAGGTGTCACTCGAGTGACTTGCCCTTTTATGTAATCATACATCTTTATTTCCCACCAATCCTTCTAATCATTATAACATATCAAACAAAGAGGGCCGCCCATGTTCTTTGAGCGACCACTACATGTAAACTATTATAGCTGACTTAAATTATAGCATAAAATAGGCCAATTTGTTAAAGCTTTGTTCGTATACGGAATAAGCTGATTTATAAACTTCTGTTTACGTTCTTCTGGTAAGGCAAATGCATATAACCATTCTCTATACAATTCATTCGGATACATGATTGCTTCTTTGTATTTGGACATTATTTTTTCTAGTTCTGGAAATTCATTTAAAAATAACTCAATATTGTAGTCCATTTCAGGTAGTACTCGATGAATCCATAGGATATACTCCATTTCCTTTGGACCTAGCACTGCTAAATCAAAATCAATCATCTTATACGTATCATCTCTTACTAGAAAATTATGATGAACGACATCACCGTGTAAAAGGGTTAAATTCTTCAAACTAAATGGTCGAATTTCACTAAGAGCAATCTCTCCATAATGTAAAAGTAATTTAGTCTGGTTATAGCCAATATACGATTCTATAAATGGCACAATCTCTGAAACCTTGAAGTACCTAGCTTGCCATTTAGAGATAAGGTTAAACGGATAAAGAAACGGGCTCTTTTCCCATTCTATTTTCCTTCTCGTTCCATGCATTCTTTTCAGTAAAGTGTACGTCGCTAAGCGATCTTTTTTATCTTTGTAGCTTACTGCTCGACTATTTTCGAACCACGGCTGAATGATATACCCTTTTTGCGTAGTTGGAATAATTGGTAGGACAAATGGTTTTTTGAGTGCAGAAAGTTCATCATGAATATAACCAATTTTTGCAGCCTGTTCCTGGGAAGCATATTTCTTAACTGAAAAAATACCGTCTTCCTTTTTCCACTTCCACACATTCTTTTTAATTTGCTTTATATAAGTATCCACATTTAAAAGTGTCTATGAGGATATGGTGGGCAATGAAAATTTGGTTGGTAAAAATGTTGTGGAGGGCAAGGATAGCCACCTAAATATGGGTTGTGTGCATACATTTCTGGTTGCGCATGGTTAGAGCCTCCACATGATGAACATTGTACCTGATTATATGCAGGATATTGTTGAAATTCTGGTTGAGCATAGGTTTGGTGAGCTTGTGGCTGCTGAGTATGCTGCATATAATCATAAGCCATTTCCATTGCAGATGAAGGATCCTCAACAAACATTTGCATCACCTGCTCATGAACTTTTTCTTCTACATGCATACGTGGATGACTAGGTGCAGCACTAAATTCTACCTGTCCCTCTGTTGTCATACTCGTCGACTCAATTAGCATCCAGCTATTTGGTGATGGCATTTCAAATTCTGGTTTAGTCATCATGTCCATTGGAGCGGATGTCGTTGGTTGAACAGCCATTGGTTGCATATGTGGCAAATAGTGTACCGGATAGTCTGGCTGACATGGCATCGGTGGGCAAGGCATTGGTGGACATGGCATTGTGTATACTGGTTGATGCATCGGTGGACATGGAATTGGTATAGGCATTGGCATCGGTACTGGCATCGGATGTACTTGAATTGGTTGTACTGGCTGTACTGGTTGTTGTTGAATTGGTTGAACTGGTTTTGGTGCTGGAGCTGGTGTGGGTTTAGGTTGAGCTATTGGCTTAGGTGCAGGTGCTGGTTTCGGCGCAGGTTTTGGTACTGGTTTAGGTGCCGGAGCTGGTGTGGGTTTGGATTCGGGAATTGGGATCGGTATTGGAATCGCTTTTGGTTCCGCCTGAGGTTGAATTGGTGGCATAATTGGCATCGTCTCGATTGGTTCCGCTTTTTGTATAGGTGGTACTTGTGGTGCTGGTTGTGCTTTAGGTGCCGGTGCTACTTGAGCTGGCTGAGCTTTTTGCATATTTTTAAGATTTCCATCGTATGGCTGTGCCGTTCCATCCCCCATCATCCCTTTTTTGTTGGGACGATTATCTCCGTACGGATGTACCATAGTCTCTGCCTTTTTAGTTTCTGGGATGAAGATTTTCATGCCAGGTACTATATATTCTGGATTTGCTAAATGAGCGTTAATCTTTTTTAAATCATCAAAAGAAACTCCATACTCTCTGGAGATTTTCCAAAGGGTGTCACCCTTTTTGACAATATGAATTTGCAAAGTCTTCCTCCTTCCTTCACATTAAAATATGTGTAACATCAAAAATTGGTCACAGATTTTAAAACAATGTTACTTCCCTTCATGATAAACTTATGAATAGTAACTATACCGTTATGCAAGATTGGAGGGATTTACATTGAAAAAATTAAAAGGGGCAGCGCGAAGAGAATGGATTTTGACTTATTTAAAGGAACAGGACTCCCCAATCACTGGAGCTGATCTTGCGAAGCTAACTAATGTAAGTAGGCAGGTTATCGTCAGTGACATCACATTACTAAAAGCTATTAACCATCCTATTTTGTCTACCAGTCAAGGTTACATCTTACTTCCCAATCAAGAGGAAAGTAATTTTGTAAAAAGAAAAATTGCCTGTAATCATAAGTCAGAAGATACAAAAGACGAGTTACTGACATTAGTGGATGCAGGTGTCACAGTGGAAAGTGTAACTGTAGAGCATCCGGTTTATGGAGAAATCACCTCCTCTATCATGGTTTCTAATCGTCATGATGTCGAAAACTTTTTAAAAAAAGTCCAAGAAACAGAGGCGTCTTTTTTATTAGAGCTAACTGCCGGCCTTCATATTCATTTGTTATCTGCTCCAAATGAACAGATATTACAACGAGGAATCACAGCAATACGAGAAAAAGGCTATGTGTTTGAGGGTTAATATTCATTAAGAAAAGCGCAAACTACTATGTCTGCCCCGACAGGCAAATGGGAAAAAGCGAGGAGGCAGCTCCTCAGCCACCGGAGCTTTTATCCATTTGACCCCGAGGGGCAAGGCGATGGAGCTAGACATGAAGAAAAGCGCAAACGCCTATCTCTGCCCCGACAGGCAAATGGGGAAAAGCGAGGAGGCAGCTCCTCAGCCACCGGAGCTTTTATCCATTTGACCCCGAGGGGCAAGGCGATGGAGCTAGACATTTCCTAAACAATAAAAAAGCGGAAGCATCTCAGTTAGTGGATGCTTCCGCTTTTGTTTCATATGTATAGTAGGAGCCGAGTGATTTTACTTCACACCCTAAAGCTATTAGCTCTTCCATCGCACCTTTCATCATAGGTGCTTTTTCATTTTCAAGCACATCGATAATAAAAAAGTACTGTCCTAGCCCCGTCTTCAACGGACGAGATTCAATTTTACTTAAGTTCAGCTGACGCCAAGCGAATACGGAAAGAACTTGATGTAAAGCACCAGATCGGTCATCTTTTGGCAATGTAATCATAACCGTCGTTTTAATTTGTCCATTATGACCTATTTCTTCAATACTTGTTTTCGTCTTTGAAAGGACAAAGAAACGAGTATGGTTAAAATGGAAATCATGAATATTTTGTTCCACGATTTTCAGCCCATATTCTTCAGCAGCTGAAGTATTAGCAATTGCTGCAATACATTGATCACTGTGCTCCGAGACATATTTGGCTGCCGCTGCAGTTGAGGATGCTTGCTCAAGTGGCACCTTACCAAATCGGTAATACAAATATTTATGACACTGGGCCAAAGCATGAGGATGGGAGTAAATGTTTGAGATCTCTTCCCATCTTTTTTCATTATTTGGATGAACCATTAAATGCTGTGCTATCGGCGATAGAATTTCTGCAATCACAAAGACGTTAGCTTCGTGAAACAAATAATCTATTGTTAAAGGAACTGTTCCTTCTAGCGCATTTTCTAATGGTACTACTGCTATTTCAACTTGACCGTTGCTCACCATCTCAATACACTCTGGAATCGTACGGATAGGTAACAATGGTGCCTCTGGAAATAATGCCTGTGTTGCTAAGTGGGTAAAAGATGCCTCAGGTCCAAGAAAAGCAACTTGGTGATTAATCATACACAAACACTCCTTAAAAAGCACCAGAACTAATTATTTCTGCTGATTCTACAAAGTCTAGTCGCTTCATTTCGTTTATAAACTCGTCTAATTCCTTTGCCATGGCTGTTACATCCAATGACAATGTCACGCTAGCTCGTCCCTGTATCGGGATCGTTTGGTGAATTGTTAAGACATTGCAAGCATAATCAGCCACTAGGGATAATAATCGTGCAAGCGTTCCTTCTCGGTCCTCTAACTGTAAAAATACAGTTAAGATTCTTTCTTGTACAATAGAATGGAACGGAAAAACCGCATCACGATATTTGTAAAAAGCACTACGCGATAAATCGACTTCTTTCACAGCATCCCAAATCGAGGAAACTTTCCTCGATTGAAGGAGATGCTTAGCTTCTAAAGTTTTTTGCATTGCTTCTGTCAACACATCTTCTCTCACTAGAAAAAATCGTTGGCTTGTAACATCCTTCATGCGGTTCCCATCTCCCTATTCGATAAATTCAAACTCGAATTGTAATAGTCGTACAGTATCTCCATCTTTTGCACCACGTGTACGAAGAGCATCATCGATACCCATTCCACGTAATTGTCTAGAGAATCTGCGGATAGAATCTTCTCGACTGAAGTCTGTCATTTTAAATAATCTTTCTACAGTACCACCAGAAAGTACAAATGCACCATCGTCATCTCTAGAAATAACAAAGTCATCCTTAGAAGCTTCATGCTTGTACATAACAGATGTTTCTGTTTCTTCTTCCTGCATATGCTCTAATGGATACTCAGGAGCATCTTCTAAGATATCAGCTATAGCAAAGAGCAATTCCTGTAATCCTTGACGAGACACTGCAGAAATAGGGAATATTTTTGCATCTGCTCCCACTTTTTCTTTAAATGCTTTTAGGTTTTCCTCTGCTTCAGGCATATCCATTTTGTTTGCTACTATAATCTGAGGACGTTCAGTCAATCGTAAATTATATTGTCTTAACTCCTCATTAATCGTTACATAATCCTCGTAAGGCTCGCGACCTTCCATGCCAGACATATCAATAACATGTACAATTACACGAGTACGTTCGATATGACGCAGGAATTGATGTCCAAGGCCTACACCTTGATGAGCACCTTCGATAAGTCCAGGTAAATCAGCCATTACAAAGCTGCGGTGATCTTCCGTTTCTACTAGCCCTAAGTTAGGTACAATGGTTGTAAAATGATACGATGCTATTTTAGGCTTAGCCGCTGATACTACAGAGAGTAATGTAGATTTACCAACACTTGGGAAGCCTACTAGTCCTACATCAGCTAACACTTTTAACTCTAAAACAACGTTTAACTCGAATCCTGGTTCTCCTTTTTCGGATAACTCAGGTGCTGGATTCGCTGGTGTTGCAAAACGTGAATTTCCACGTCCGCCTCTTCCACCTTTAGCAATAACAGCTCTTTGTCCATGCTCCACTAGGTCAGCGATAACTTGTCCAGTTTCCTCATTCATCACTACAGTTCCTTCTGGTACTTTAACAATTAAATCATCCGCGTTTGCACCGTGCATATTCTTACTACCACCGTGTACTCCTCGGTTAGCTTTAAACTGTCGCTTATATCGGAAATCCATCAAAGTACGTAATCCTTCATCTACTTCAAAGACTACGTTACCTCCATTTCCTCCATCGCCCCCAGCGGGACCTCCCATAGGAACATACTTCTCACGACGGAAACCAACCATACCATCTCCGCCATCTCCACCTTTTACATACACCTTTACGTGATCGACAAACATTTATTTCACTCCAATCTTTCCTTTGCAACTAACTTAAATTGCAGGTATCCTACTGTGTTGTTCAGTCTTTCCATAGTAAATAATTCATGATTCGAATATTCTATCCAAGAGAATGGAGACCAATCTCCATTTACTTCAATTATAACTTCAAGTAATTCATTTGAATGGATATGAACCTTTAGAATCTGTTCTTGATAGCCTTGCAGCTTAGGATAAATTGTTTGCACAAAGCAATCGAGAATATTTTCTAATTCATAATCGAACATTTCTAATCCACGTTTGGACACAGATGTTTGAATTTCTAAAGTCATCTGACCATACGTTATAGGAAACGTTTGCAGCCATTCATTCGTCTTTAACAATCCTAAATTGTTTAAATCGAAGAATTGGGCGCACTTCTTTGAATACCTATGAATTAATTGTTTAGCCTCTTCGGGTCTACCGATATCCAAATTCATTTGAATTAAATGCATCTGATTTAAAAAATCATGCATGGAATGACGAAGTACTTCGTTAATTGATATATTTTTAGGATTCATATTAGTATACACGCTCCAACGTTTACTATCCTTCTAGTATAACAGGTATAGAATTATTTTGTGCAGGAGTATGATTACTTTTTTGTTATTTAAGAAAATAAAAAAGGACTGCATAAATGCAGTCCTCTTATTTTGTAAATTAAGCTTCTTGAGCTACAGGATATACACTTACTTTTTTCTTGTCGCGGCCGAAACGCTCAAAGCGCACTACACCGTCAACTTTCGCGAAAAGTGTGTCATCTCCACCACGGCCAACGTTTTCACCTGGGTGAATTTTTGTACCGCGTTGACGGAATAAAATTGATCCGCCTGATACGAATTGTCCATCAGCACGTTTAGCGCCTAGACGTTTCGATTGAGAGTCACGACCATTTTTAGTCGAACCTACTCCTTTTTTCGATGCGAAAAACTGAAGATCTAATCTTAACATATGTTCCACCTCCTACTTTTTGAAGGTTATTTTTATATACTTAGCGTAATCTTGCTCAATCGTTTGTAAAGATACAATCATTGCCTCCAATATTAACTGCATGCTTGCAGCTTTTTCAGAGCTTTCAATGCTAGGTACTTCAACGTATAAATACCCTCCGTCACCCCTTTGCTTAATAATAGGAGTAATTTTTGTAAGTGAGATAATGGCATTCACTGCACCAAATGATACAGCAGAAGCTCCTGCACAAACTAAATCCTTCCCATGTTCAGCAAAATCAGCATGTCCTTTCATTTCAAAGGAATGAATAAGACCTGATTGATCTCGTGTAACAGTCACTTTAATCATATTATAAGCTAATAGATTCTACTACTAATTTAGTATATGGTTGACGGTGACCTTGTTTTTTACGATAGTTCTTTTTAGCTTTGTATTTGAAAACGATGATTTTTTTAGCTTTGCCGTTTTTTACAACTTTCGCTGTAACTTTAGCACCTTCCACGAATGGAGCACCAACTTTAACATCATTCCCACCTACGAATAAAACTTTATCAAAAGTTACAACTTCATCAGCGTTTACATCTAATTTTTCAATATAGATTTCTTGCCCTTGTTCAACTTTGATTTGTTTACCACCAGTTTCAATAATTGCGTACATTTACCTGCACCTCCTCTTAGACTAAGACTCGCCTTACAAAAGGTGATTCGATTACTCGAATGCTTGAACCTTTTCAGAGCGGTTGTAGCAACGGGTGCTGCTACAAACAATAACATTAAAATGTTAACACATATAAAAAATCGAGTCAAGCGTTTTTCGTCATCCGATCAAATGCTAGCTTGTACTTTCTAAATCTCCAAGAAGAATAATTTTGTATAGCAATAAACAAAAAGATTAGCGATACAAATAAACCTTTAGGAAAGTAGTACAGACTGGTATAAAAGATTAGCATACTGATCCATAGAGAAAAACTGACTAACTCGATATAAAAGTTCGGAAATATTGAATAGATAACGCGTCCGCCATCAAGTGGATAAATAGGAAGTAAATTTAATCCTAGAATTACTAGCTGCGTATAGGTAAGTAGCTCCACCTGTGGAAAATGCAAAATTAGACTTAATAAAAGAAGTAACAAAGTAACAAATGGTCCTCCAAAAATAACAACAAGTTGCTCTCTCTTTTCCCATTTAGAAAATTGTTCGATTTTAATTTCTCCTCCATACGGGAGAATCGTACATGAATATATTTTCCCACCAACTAGCTTTGCAGCTCCTAAATGACCTAATTCATGTAAGATGAGAGAGCCGAAAACGATAGCATAAACTGCAATCTCTCCAGATAAATAGAAAAAAAGAAGAAAGGGGATCATAATCGGATGTATACGGAAAAGCCTATTCTTCATAGTTTAAAGCTAGCCAGTCAACGATTTCCGTCGTATCTAATACTTCCCCATCCTTCTCTACTTGCACATACAGTATATCTCGCTTTACTGATGCAAATATTTCTCCAGCGCTTACAGAAGTATAGGGTAGCTGGAAGAAATCCTCCACAAATCCATAAGTAACTGTTTCTCCATTGTCGTACAAAATAGATATAGTCTTGCCTGTTTTCTTCTTATAGCCAGTAAATATAATCAGTCCATTTTCAGAAGCTCCAATTTCCTGTGAAGCAGAGAGCGACAGAACTGCCCCCTCACTATATGGTTGAATAGTGCTATACTCCAGTACTGGATTTTCTAAAAGCGGTCCACTCACTGTGACTACTTCCTCGTTTGGGGTAATCCAATCTCTTACTTTTTGATACATTTCTGTAGGCTTTTGAGGAGCTAAAAGTTTAGAAGCATAGTTAGTAGACAGTGCGTCATTTTCTTCTAATTTGTCCATCGCGATAAAAGTAAATACTAATAGAAATGCAAGAACCCATTTTCTTTTCGATAGCATAACATTCCCCCTAAAAAAATATATGACTATCTGTCCCATTTCATGATAGAAAAATGGAATTGCTAATAATTTTAACGTTCTTGTTTAAGAGGTAAATGAAATTAATAGTAAGTAGATTTTGATTTACGTTCCAGACGGAGGCTTTCCGCCGGCATGGCAGTTATGCTTCTATTTATGAATTTATCTATTTTATATACTTTTAAAAGCATTAATAGCGAGTAGACTTTGATTTACGTTCCAGACGGGCGCTTTCCGCCGGCATGGCCTCAGCCTCCTCGTCGCTGTGCTGAGGGCACTGAAAAACTTACGTTTTTATAATAATTTTGTTTTTGAAAATTAAAAAAGCGTACTTTTTGTTCAAACTGAACAGAAAATACCCTTTTTCATTGCCTTATTCTTGCTCTCATTCGTTAAGTAACTTTAGGATTCGCTTCAAGTTGACCGCAAATATGGTTGTGGCTCCTTGTATTTCC